>CAMATV010000005.1 GCA_945861235.1 Opitutus sp. GAS368 | reverse complement strand
TCGCTCTACGTCATGCCGTTTTATCACAACCGCGGCATCGGCAAGAAAATGGTCGAGTATGCGTGCATGCAGGCCAAAGAACGCGGCGTAAAATCAGTCATCGCACTCTCCACCCAAAGCTTTGGTTTCTTCACCAACGTCGTGGGCTTCGCGGAGTCGACTAAAGAGGTCCTGCCCGATACCCGGCTAAAACTCTACGAAGAGGGCGGTCGCAACGCCAAGGTGCTGGTGAAACTGCTGGGGTGAGCCCTTCCTCGCGATTCTCGGTGACCTTGCGAATCAACAGTGGCGATTGAATCGTGTCTGCATTCAGCGCCGTGCCCTGCACGCCGACGAACGGCCAAAAGGCTTCGCGTTCTTAATAGAACCTCTCTTCTCCTACGGTTTCAGAGACTTTAGTTTCGTTTCGAGCGTGGCCATGTCAGCAACGTGGCACCGGAGTTATCCCTCCATCAAGCAGGTGCCATCATTCGCTGCCCTCACCTCACTTCACCTCGGCCACCACCTGCACCTCGACCGTCGTCCCGCGTGGCAGACCATTCACCGCGACAGCCGCCCGGGCGTGTTTCCCGGCTTCACCAAACACCGCAAGAAACAATTCGCTCGCGCCGTTGATCACCGCCGGGCTGTCCGAGAAATTGTCCACGGCGTTCACGAAGCCGTTCACCATCACGATGCGGGTGACGTTTTCGAGTGAGCCGACCGCCGCTTTAATATTGGCGAGCGTATTGAGTGCGCACACTTCGGCGGCCTTCTTCGCGCTCTCGACCGTCTGCTCCTTGCCCACTTGGCCAACGTGAGTCTGCTGGCCGTTGAAGACCGCAATGGTGCCCGCGCAATAAAGCAGGTTTCCTGTTCGCACCGTGGGCACGTAGGCACCGGCGGCGGCCGGCGGATTCGGGAGCGTGAGACCGAGCTGGGCGAGTTTGGCTTCAGGATTCATAAGGTCGATAGGCGCAGAGCCTCCAACATCCCTTCGACGAGGCAAAGTTTTTCAACGCGGCGACACCGGCGGCAAAAACAGCGTCGTCGCGACCGCTCCGATCGCCACGGGTGAATCCACGACCTTCAATTCGAGCAGGACATCCAACTGTTGGGCCAAACGCCCCAGCGAAAGTTGCCCGACATCTTCGCCGAGTTCACGGTCGCCCGTCACCAGCGCGCGCAAAATTAGCTCGCCCCGGGAAAAATCGAGGACTTCCCCCGACATCTGGGCGTTTCGCTGAAGAATGACGGCGTGCGCCGGGCCCGGATCGTGATCGAGGTAGTCGCGCCAGCCCCGAATCGAAGCCGCGACAAATACGCGCACCACGTCCGGTGACTGCCGCACCAAGTCCCGCCGGCAAATAATCGTGTGATAGACGTCGTAGCCCGACGCCGCGAGCGGCAGGGTGCGCACCCGCACGCCCTGCTGTTGCGCGTAAAACGGTTCGTTGGTTACGAAGCATTGCTGGATCGCCGACGGATCGGCGAGGAACGCCGCGATGCCGTAGGGATTGGGCTTCAGATCAAACTTGATGCCGTATTTTTTCTGAAGGTACGGAATCCACGTCATTCCAACCGAAGCGATCAGCGAGCGTCCGTTGAGGTCCTTGAACGTTTTCACCGGACTCTCCGCATGCACCATCAGGGCCTGCGGATCGTGCTGAAACACGGCCGCCACCATCACCAGCGGCAGACCGCGACTCGCCACCACCATCACGTCGTCGCTGCGATTCATCCCGAAATCCACATCGCCGGTCGACACCGGCACCTTGATTCCCACCCCCGGTCCACCCGAACGAATCTCCACGTCCAAGCCGGCTTCCCGATAAAATCCCTTCGCCAGTGCTTGGTAAAACCCACCGTGCTCCGCCTGCGGAAACCAGTCGCTCTGGAAAACCACTTTCCGTAGCGGGGGCACCGAGGATGTTCCGGTCGCCGTTGGCTTCTCCCGAGCACAGCCCGCCCCGATTAAGATCACGGACAGGAGCAGACTGCGTGTGCTGACGGAAAACATGGGCTAAAAAGGGGGCGTCGCAGCCCGCGCGGCGAGCCTCAACACCGGAGGGTTGCGTCATAGCCGCCGCGCTGCAATGCGTCCTCCATGAATTTCGCTGATTGGCAGAATCTCTCCCCTGCCGACGCCGCGCGCGAACTGCACCGTCGCGCCGTCACCCGCCTCTCTCCCGCCCAACAACGCGCCGCGCTCGCGAGGGTGTTGCCGGAGGAAAAACTGGCAGAGGCCTTCGCCACCGCCCGTGTCTCGCGCGGCCCGCTCGCCGGCGTGCCTTACCTCGCCAAGGACTTGTTCGACGTCGCCAATCTGCCCACGTTTGCGGGCTCCACGTTCCTCCCCGAGGTGCGCCCGACGCCCACGCGTGACGGGGCCTTCGTGCGTGCCGTGGGCGCGACCGGCGCCGTGCTCACGGGCAAAACCCACGTCCACGAATTTGCCTACGGCATCACCGGCGAGAACCCCCACTACGGCGACTGTGAGCATCCCCGTTTTCCCGGCCGCACCACCGGTGGTTCCAGCAGCGGTTCTGTCGCCGCCGTGGCCGCCGGCCTCGTGCCCTTCGCGCTCGGCAGCGACACCGGGGGTTCCGTGCGCGTGCCCGCCGCCTGGTGCGGACTCTACGGTTTTCGCCTCACCGCGCGTGATGCGTGGATCAGTGACGCGTTTCCCCTTTCACCCAGTTTCGACACGGCAGGTTGGTTTACCGCCAACGCCACCGACATGCGTCTCGCGATCAGCGCGCTGACGGGCCTCCGCACCATCCAGCGCAACCTGCGCGGCTGTTACGTCGACATGCCCGGCGTCGACGCCGAAGTAGCCGACGCCTGCCGTCTCGCCGCCGAACGGCTCGCTCCCGCCGCTGATGCTGCCACCCGCGAAGACCTCCTTCATGGCTTTGCCCCTGCCGTCGACGCCTATCACACGACGGTCGCGGTCGAAGCCTGGGAAGCGCACAAATCTTGGGCAGATCGCTACCGCGACCGCTACGACCCGGTCGTCTGGCAGCGGCTCAACCGCGTCCACGCACTGACCTCGGCCCAGCGGAGTTCTGCCCAACTCGGTCTCACAACTGTGCGGCTGCTTTGGACCAAATTTTTCCTCACCTACGATTTTCTCGTTCTCCCGGCCACCCCGTGCGCCGCCCTCACGAAGGCCGCATGCACGCTGGAAAATCGCAACCGGGTCATCACGCTCACCGCGCCCGCAAGTCTCGGAGGATTGCCCGTGCTCACGGTACCGGTCCCCCTGCCCTCCGGCCTGACCAGTGGCCTGCAGATCATCGTCAACCATCCGCAGAGCCCGGTCGTCAATTGGGCGTTGGAGAAATTTACCGCGTAAAAAGACGCAGCGCATTTTCGCGCATGATCGCGTCACCGGCGCCGGCCGCCCGCGCCTCGGCGATCATCCGCGACATCTCCGGCTCGGCGCCGAGCTTCGGGTAAACGTTCAGCGGGTAATCGGACCCGAAAATCATGCGCTCGGGCGGCACCGCTGCGGCGAAACGCCCCCAAATGTCGCTCCCGTAGAGGAGCGGTGAGGCCGCCGTATCATAATAGACATTATGGAGGTCGCGCGCCTCCGGGTCCACCAGTGGCAACCGACCACCCCAATGGGCGAGCGTGAATTTTGTTTGGGGAAACGTCCGCGCCAGCCGCACAAAATCCGTCAGGGGCGTCTCGATACGCCCGGGATAGTTGTCACCGTCCGGATCGGTCACATGCAGGTTCACCGGCATCTTCCAATCTGCGGCGAGCGTCAGCACCTCGCGCAACACCGGATCGTCCACGCCGTAGCCCTGGGAATGCGGAGACAACTCGCCAATTCCCACCAACCCTTCGTCCCGCGCCCGATGCAGCTCCCCCAGCGTCGGCCAATGCCCCGCCCCCGGGTGAATCGTGGCGTAGGCGAGCAGGCGATCCGGGTGTTCACGCACACAGCGGCCGTAAAATCGGTTTTGCCAGACACAGGTTTCGGCCTGTTCCCAATACCAGCCCAGCAACACCGCGCGTTCGACGCCCGCACGGTCCATTTCACGCAGCAGGTCGTCGACCCGCGGGAATCCCTGCACCGCGACCCCATCTTTGCGCCGACGGGTGCACAATTTAGCCCAGTGGGGCTCGCCCCGCTTGAGCGCCCACGCGGCCGGGTCCGCATTGAGTTCGGCAGGATAGAGGTGGACGTGGCTGTCGATGACTTTCATGGCGCGCGAATTGCTAAAGTCGCTCGTTCCCCGCGGTCGCGCAATCGGCATCTCTGTCAGCACCCGTCATTTTTTCCCCACGCTCAACCGAATCTTCAAACTCGATCAGCACCAGACCACCGTCGGACGCGAGTTGCAGGCCGGGCTCACGACGTTCACCGCGTTGGCCTATATCCTCGCAGTCAATCCCCTGATCTTGAAAGACGCCGGAATGCCGCAGGCGGCCGTGGTCACCGTCACCGCAATCACGGCTGCCATCAGCACGCTGCTCATGGCTTTCATGACGAATTTTCCCCTCGCCCTCGCGCCCGGGATGGGAATCAACGCCTACTTCACGTATACCGTTTGTCTCGGCGCCGGCGTCCCGTGGCAATCCGCGCTCGGCCTCGTCTTTGCCAACGGCGTGATGTTTCTCCTGCTTTCACTTTCCGGCCTCCGGGAGAAAATCGTCAACTCCATCCCCTACTCGCTCAAGATCGCCATCACCTGCGGCGTCGGACTCATCATTGCGTTCATCGGATTAAAGAACGCGGGCCACGTCGTCGCGAGCAAAGCCACGTTGGTCACCCAAGGTGACTTCGGTTCCCCCGCGGTCGCTCTCGTATTCTACGGCATCATGCTCACCGCCGTGCTCGTCGCCCGCCGCGTGCCGGGCGCAATCGTGCTCTCAATCGCTGCCGTGACGCTCGTCGGTCTCTTCGTCCCCGACGGCAAGGGCGGCCACGTCACCGCGCTGCCAACCGGGATTTTCTCCCTGCCCGCTTCGCCCGAGCCGGTGATGCTCAAGCTCGATTTCAAATTCATCCTCGAGAATTTCGCGAAGGCCCTGCCGATCATACTCACGCTGCTGATCATCGATATGTTCGATAATATCGGCACTCTAATTGGCGTCACCAAACGCGCGGGACTCCTTCGCCCCGATGGCTCGCTGCCGAAAGCCGGCCGCGCCTTGGTCGCCGATTCGTTCGCCGCCATCCTCAGCTCGCTCCTCGGCACCTCGACCGTCGTGAGCTACATCGAATCAGCCGCGGGCGTCGAAGCCGGCGGACGCACCGGACTCACCGCGGTGAGCACGGCCATGTGCTTCCTCCTCGCGCTCTTCCTAACGCCGTTGATCTCGATCATCCCCGCCGCGGCCACCGCGCCCGCACTCGTGATTGTCGGTGTCTTCATGTTTCAGACGGTGGCCGAAATCAAACTCGACGACTTCGCAGAGACGATGCCCGCGGTCGTCACGATTCTTTGCATACCCCTTACATTCAGCAACGCCGAGGGTCTCGGCCTCGGCGTGATCGCGCTGACCTTCCTGGCGCTTTGCACCGGCCGCGCCAAGAGCCTCCCGACTTTCACCTACGTACTGGCCGCGATGTTCTTTTTCCACATTTTCCACCGCTTGTTCGTTTAAGGAGGGTGGACTTCAGTCGATCTCCGGTGAACCGCACCGCTCAAAAAGCGACCTGAAGTCCGCCTCACTCGCCCACCAGTCGCGCCGCCAGCCGGTTCGTCTTCTCCACCAGCACCGGCAAGTCTACGGTCGTCAGTCGGCCCTGATCAACCACGCGAAGCCCGTTGATAGGGGCCAGGCGGTCGGCAGAATCTGCTGAGCGATCGGCTCATCCTTTCCTTCGAACTTACTTATCGTGACGACGTCACCGGCCCGTTTGGCTGGCGCAGTCTGCGCGGTAAGCTGAGCAATCGCGGCGAGACCGGTAAAAGTCAGGGCCGCGAGGACTTGGCGGGATTTAAGGGTGGTCATGGTAATCACCCTGTGACGTAGCGACCCGTACGCCAAAAAAAGCGCTCGCTCAGTTTATATAAAAACCCGATCAGCTGCCGCCGAGGACACGCTCAAGGGTCATGCAAACAATGGCACTATCTTCATGCCGAGAACATCAACCAAGCCCTTGTCGGTCAGCCGCAGTTCCGGAATTACGGACAGTGGCAGCAAATTAAAGCCCATGTAGGGCACTTTGCAGCCGAGTTTTTTCCAGGCGCGCTTCAACGCGGTCGTCTCCTTGGCCACGACCGGCGCCCGCTGGTCAGAAAGCAATCCCGCGATGGGCAACGCGACGCTCGCGAGCACTCGCCCGCCGCGCACCACGCTGACGCCGCCACGCATTTTTTTCACCGTCGCCAACGCGAGCTGCATGTCCTGCTCGTTGGTGCCAGCGAGGACGATGTTATGGGCATCATGGCCCACACTGCTCGCCACCGCACCGTCGGTGAGCCCGAAATCGCGCAGCAAACCATAACCCACCCCACCCGTTTTTCCGTGGCGTTCGACGACCGTGAGGAAACACACCTCGTGCTTCGCTAGGTGGTCGGCCCACGACGACGCCGGCGCGAGCGCCACTCGATCATGCGCCGTGACGATCCCCGGAGGCACGACGCGAATGACATTCGCCGTCACGGGCTTAGCCGGCAGCGGCGGCGTCAACGTGACTTTGCGCGGGAGCTTCACGGTCGAGTAAGCGGCGCGCGGATACCGATAGGGCTTGCTCAGCGCTTGCTCAAGGAGCGGCGTGATCTTGCGGCGCTCGACGACCAGTTCGCCACCATACCACGTGTTTTGGACTTCGAGGGCATCATTGAGTAGCACGATATCCGCGCGGCGCGCCGGCGCGAGTCCGCCGAAATCCCCATCCATCGCGTAGCGCGTCGCCGGGTGCAACGACCCCAAGCTCCACGCCGTCGTCGTCGGCAGACCCGCCGCCACCGCCTGGCGCACGACCCAGTCCATGCCGAAGAGAAACAGGTCGTCGGCATCGCGGTCGTCGGTGCACACGCAGACGCGCTTCGGATTCGCACCGAGTTCGGTCACGGCCTTGATCGCCTGCGGCAGCGAGTGCCACGGCGTCGTCGGATTCCCGCCGCGCAAGAAAATCCAGACGCCATTTTCCAGAAAATCGTTCGCGATCTCCCGGTCGATGGACTCGTGGGTGTCCGTGATGCCGCTCGCCGCCCCGGCCGCTACAAAGTCGCGCCCATAGATGTGCCCGCAGACCGGCTTGCCCCGCTTCAAAGCCTCCGCGAGCACGCCGTGACTCCGTTCGTCGCCGAGGGCAACGGACACGTAGTCCATCTTCTCGCCCAACGCGGCAGCCTCGGGCCACTGGTCGAAAATGCGACCGATCTTCGCCGGCGTGAGATCGCCGCCCGCCGTCTCCAGCGTCGCATTCGTGGCCGGCACCGTGCTCGGCACGGTCAGGAAAACCGACAGCGGCGCGCGCCGCGCATCCTCGAGCATCCACTCAATCCCGGCCACGTCGCACACGTTGCCGATCTCGTGACTGTCGCAGAACACCGTCGTCGTGCCATTGAGCAGCGCCGCCTCCGCAAACGCACAGGCTGTCATCATGCTGCTCTCGATGTGCACATGCGGATCGACCAAGCCGGGCGCCAAGATCCCGCCTCGCGCTTCGTAGAGCTTCGCACCCGCGAGCTGCGATTTCTTGTAGGACCCCGCTGGCTTCACCGTCGCGATCCGGCCGCCCTTGATCCACACCTCCCGATCCGCGTGGATGCGTTCAGTGTAGGTCGAAAGCACACGAGCACCGGTGATCACGAGGTCGGGCGCGGTCCGCCCCATCGCGACGCCGGCGAGCGAGCGGGTCATGGTGTGCAGCGGGGCGACCGAGAAGCGGGTGAGCATGACCGCAAGCAAACAATCCGTGCGCCCCGGCGCCACGTCAATTTTTCGGACGACCGATCACGTTCCTTCGTAGACCGCCGCCAGCTCTAACAACAGCTTCTCCAGCTCAGCGAAATATTTCGCTGCTGCCATCTTCGCTTTACCTTCGCGCAGCTTGGCGATCTGCAACTCCAGCGCATCCCGTCGCGCCCGCGCTGCGCTCGGCAACTGCTGCTCGGCGGTACTGCGCACGAGGTGAAATTGGTGCGCCCGGGTCCCGTCGAGCGTGGCCCCGTCCTTGGCCTGTTTCGTCGCCCGCACTCCGCGGAACCAGTCGGCTGGCGTGCCGAGTCCGTCACCATTATCATCCATCAAGGCGTGCTCCGTTGCGAGCCGACCTTCCGTTTTGTAGAACTCCGCCGTCCTCTGGGAGCCGCTGAGAAACGCTTCCAACAGTGAAATCTGTCCATCCTTGTCGAGATCGCTCTTGGGATCGCCGATCGCTTCCGCAAAAAACTTTCCAAACCGCGCGTAGTTTTGCTCGTTCCCGCTGCGCGTCGAGCTCACGACCACGCGGCCCTTGCCGGCGAGTTTACTGAGAAACGGCGCACTGGCCGACGCCGTGTCGATGATCGCGAGCGGACGTTGAAACGGCTTCAGCCACTCGGCCAAGTCCGTCGCGGCGAGATCGAGCCCGCGTAAATTGAACTTCGCCTCTTTGCCGTTAAAGGTACCGTGGCCCACCAACACGATCCAAAGTTCGTCCGCACCGGTTTTCGTTTCAGCTTCCAACGCTAGCTTCACACGGTCGCGATCCGACGTCGCGTCGTTGACCTCCGCACCGATCACAATCGGCTTCGCCCCCGCCTGCGCGCAGACTTTCTTCCACGCCTCAACCTGCTGCGCAAACACCGTGGCATACTCATCCTCACCGGGCGCACCCACGACCACGATGACCGTCGCGCGTTCATTCGCGACGCTGCGCGTCCCCGCAGCCAACAGGACAAACAGCATCCAAAAAAATCGAGTTTTCATGGCATCCCTTTCCAGCGCCGCAGTCCCCACTCCGCCAGCAAACACGCGAGCGCGAATCCGAACAAGAGCGGCGTATGCCACGCCGGATACGACCACGTCTCCATCACCGGGGCGCGCAACTGCGGCAGACGTTTTGCGAATTTCTCCAAATCAACCGCGGAGATCACTTCGCCACCGGTTTTCCGTGCGAGGTCTTCGAGCAGGGCAACATTGGGGGTGAGCGAGCGAAATTCCTCGGCCGCGAGGTCAGTGCTCCAGCCCGCTTCGGCGCGACCGAGATCGGCGCCGGCCGGATTTTTCACGCTCGCGACGACTTTGTAGCCACCGGTCTGGCGCGGCACATAGGTCACCTGATAAAGCCCCGGTTCGCTGAGTGCCGGCTCGGCCTCGAGTCGGATCGCCGGCCCCGTCGCTCCTGCGGTGCCTGCGAACACCACCGGCTCCACGTCGATCACCACCACCGCATCATCCACCGGTTGAAATTTTTCATCGCGCACGCGCACCTGCACGCGCACCGCTCCGTTCGCATCCGCGGCAAGCGTCTCGACCGCGCAATCGACGCGATTGGGCACATCGGCCACCAGCCAACGCGCGAGCTGCCGCCACGCCTTCTCCATATCCAAACGCGACGCCGCATCTTTCATGCCCCACTTCCAGAGATCACCGATCATCAGCGTCGCGGTGCGGCCACGGCCAAAACGCTGCACAGCCAATGCGGGCAATTCCTCGCCTTTCTCGTCGCGCACGCTCGCGATCACACTCGCGCCGGGCTTGAGCGCACGCACGCGATTGACCACGTCAAACGTCGGCATCGCGTCGATCCGCGCCCGCTCGTCGCCTTCGTTGTCACGCAGCCGCGCCCACGCCTGCAACCAGCCTTCACGCGCGAGTTGCAGATGCACCGGGCCGAGCGGCGCGGTCGCCTGCGCCTCGCGGTCGAGGTAAACCGGGAGCATATCACCGATCGGCGTGCGCACGTATTTACCTTCTTGGAAACACTCCATGCCGCCGAGCATCAGAAAACCGCCGCCCCGCTCGGACACAAATCTCTGCAACAACATGGCCTGTTCCGGCGCAAAAAATTCCGCCTCCAGGTCATCCAGAATCACCGCGTGATACCCGAACAAATCCTCCGCCGTGCGCGGAAATCCCGCGCGCAGTTCGATCTCGTCGCGCGTATTGAGCCGCACGAGCACCGGTTGATCGTAACCCTGCACTTCCTCGGCCGACTGATTGCCGAAGCCCCGGAAGAGCGGATTGCTCGTCTCGCCCGCACGCCCACGGAAATCGAATTTCGGCTCGCGTTTCGCGACTCGGATCAACCCCACGAGCTGAACCTGTTCGTCGCTCATCAAAGCACGGTTGAGAAACTTAAACTCCCAATTCGGCCGGCCTGAAACATAGAGAATGCGAAACGGCCCCTGCCCCCGATTCACCGCGATCACGCGCGCGTTGTTCGCGAGCGTGGCCTCGTCCGTCTTGGGGGCAACCGCGGGCACTGCAGTCGTCGCAGCCGCGGTTGTCGCAGGTGTTCCGGTCGCCGCCGGCGGCGGTGCCACCAGCGCAGGCACCAGCTCGCTCCGCGCACCGACCCGCACTTGATAAAACGACAGACCCGATTGCTCAGGTTTTAGCTGAAAGCGAAACGCCACCGCCTCACCATCACCGCGAGCGTCGGCCGACTGTTCTTGCAGCGTTTTCCCCGTGCGGTCGATTAACCGCGCCACAACCGGCTGGCCGCGATAACCCGCCGCCGTGATATCCGCTTGGACCGACACCGGGGCGTCTTCGAAAGCACTTTGACTCACTGACACCTGCTGCACGGCGATGTCCCGCACGGCATCACGCTTGCCGATGACCACCGGGTAAATCGGCGGCAGGCCCTTCAAGTCGGGCAACGCACCAGCTGGTAAGTCCGTCGCATTACCATCGGTGAACAGCAACACGCCGGCCAGCGGACGACCCTGAAATCGTTCCGTCAACGTGCGCAGTGCCGAACCCAACGCGGACGACCGGCCATCGAACGCCAGTTCGTGAAAATCATTGGTTGCCTGCAATCGCGCATCAAACAGGTAGCGCCGCAGTTCGAACGTATCACCCAGCGAGGACTGCCAGCCCGCCGCGGTGGGGTCCACGAGCGCCCGCAGCCCATCACCGCGACTGGCCGCTTCGCCGCGGTCGTGGATCTGCAAACCCGCGCTATTGTCGGCCACGACGGCAAAGAGATTGGCCCCGGCCCGCGGGCGTTGCCCGAGCCACAATGGCTCCAAGAGGCAAAGTGCGAGCGCGACGATACCCGTGATCTTCAGCGCGAGGCAGACCCCGCGCAAAGGCTGCGCCGCCGAGGCGCGGTAGCTCCACGCGAGCACGAGCGCCGCCGCGCCCACCATCGCCACGCTCGGCCAGAGCCAGTGCCAACCGGAGAAAGTAAGTTCAGCCAAAAAAATCATTTCAGGGAGAGACCTGCTTGTCCTTGCCGAGCTCCTCGTAGTAGCGACGGACCGACTCCGCGAAACGCGCCGGCACCGGATCGCGATCGATCGGCGCGAGCGATTCCTTTGAGTCTCGGCGGGACAGCTCCTCAGCCACGCGCGCGCGAACTTCCACGAGCGGTTGCAAAATCTGGAGCTTCACGACCGCCCAATCGGGTTTCTTCCGGTCGTTCACGATGTCGCTCCGCAAGAGCCGCGCCCGCTCGCGCGCTGTCGCGACCGCGTTACGCAGATCGGGCGAATCGAGCAATTGCTCGACGTCGCGCAGCCGTTCGTTCCACGGCGCGAAATTCCCCCCGATGAACGGACCGCCCCGATACATCCCGCCGATCTCGCCGCCGCGCCCGATGCGTTCGTCCCCGCCGTCGTTGCCGCCACCATTGAGAATAGTGTTCACATCCAACCCGCCACGCTCGCCACCAGCGCGCGGTTGGTTGCGGCCATCGCGACCACCACCGGCGAGTCGATTGGCCTGACGCCCCTGCTGGCCCGGTCCACCTGCACCCTCGCCGGCAGCCTGACCTTCGCCCGGCTGCCCGGGTTGGTCTGCGCCGCCGGCACCCGCTTCTCCCGGCTGTTCACCTTGGCCGGGCTGCTGCCCGCCTTGACCGGGCTGACCGCGTTTTCCGCCGGGCTGGCCACCCTTCTGGTCCGCGCTCGCGAGACCACGCGTACCCCGACCGGCCTGTTTCCCTGACTGTTTGCCACCTGCACCCGGTTGCTGACCCGGTTCGGTGCCTTCACCGGGCGTTCCCGGTTCACCCTCGGTGCCGGGTTCGCCGGGCGCACCTTGGCCGCGCTCGCCGCCGGGCTGCGTCCCGGCCTGACGTTGTTTCGGATCACCCGTCTTCGGCTCTCCGCCCGGAGTTTGCCCTTGCCCCGGCTGTTGGCCCTGCGCTTGGGCAATCTCGCGGGTGAGCTCATCGGTAATTTTGTCGAGTTCGGACTGGGCCATTTTCAACTGCTCAGCGTCGTCGCCGAGCACACTGTCCGCCGCGCGCTCGACGCCGCGTTTCAATTCATCGATGCCCGTGCGCGCGCGTCGGCCCGCCTGCGCGGCCTGCGGGAGATAGCCCTCGTTGATCATGTCCTTGGCGAGATCCATGGTCTTACCCGCGCCTTCGCGTTCGGCATTTTTATTCAGCCGGTTGAGGAGATCTTGGGTCAACATACCCTCGCGGAGCAGTTCTTGTTTCGATTCCTTCACCGCGTTCGCATCGTCCTGACTGAGCTTGCGCACGCTGTCGTAAAGCTGGCGAGAGAGGAGCGGCTCGGTGTTTTCGGCCTGCTCGGAAACCTGCTGGGCTCGTTCGGTGAACTTGGTCGTGCGCTCTTTTTGCTCCGCGAGTTGATCGAGCAGTTCCTTGCGATCCGTGGATTCGTCGAGCGACTTCCGCTTCTGTTTTCCACCGAGCGCGTCCAACTGTTGACTGATTTTTTCCTGTTCGCGGGCAAGGTCGCGGGCGTCTTGGCGCATCCCGCGGAGATCCTCGGCAAACTGACTGGAATTTTGTTTCCGCATCTCTTCGCGCAGTTCCTGGAGCTTGCGTTGCGCACGAGTGCCGGCGGCGAGCGCTTGCGGCACCGAGCCCTGGGCGGCGGCATCGGCTGCCTTCTGAATATCATCGCGAGTCTGGTCGAGCTGTTGCTTTTCATCCGCCATGCGGGACTGATTTTCCGGCCGCTCCATCCGTTGGCGCATCTCATCCACATCAGCGAGCATCTGCTGCTGTTCCTCTTGGAGACGTTTGAGGCGACGTTTGATGTCCTCTTTCTCCTGCTCAGTCTTCGACTCCTGCAACGAGGCCTGCAGTTCCTTCATGCGTTCGTTCAAATCCTGCTGACGGCGGGCCAACTCTTGGAGCCGGTTCATCACTTGTAATTGCTCTTTGCGCTCCGCGTTTTGCGGGGCTTGGGCCTGCCGCTGGGTTTCGTAACGGTTCTCAGTCTGCGTCAGGTCGAGTTGGTCGATTTGCCGCTGGTTACCCTGTTTTCCACCGCCACCGCCCTTGCCCTTCTTACGCGTCACATTGGTCTCGCGCGCTTGGAGTTTGAGCAGCGATTGATAGGCGGCTTGCTCGGCAGTCAGGGCCTGCGCGAGGGGCGCGGGTGATTGGGCCGCCGACTTGAGGGCATCGAGCGCCTTTTTCATCTCGGCAATCGCCGTTGTCCAAGCGGCCTGCGCCTTGGGCGAGCGCGCCTCCTCCCTTGCTTCCTCCGCCTGTTCGAGCGCCTGCGCCTGCGCATCCGTCACGACCTTCACGTCATCGACGTACTTGCTCGACGCACCGTCCCGTTGGAGGCGCCACGTGGCATTGATCACCTGTTTCTGCAGATCCGTCAGCTTGCGCGCCTGGTCACCACCCTGCTTCTCCTTCTCCTTGCCCGGCGGATCCTCGGATTCCATGCCCGCGCTTTCACGAAAGATTTCATCAAAGGGCCGCACTTCCGCGAAAAACAAATCGCTGCTCGTGCGCCGCACCTTGCCATCAGGCCCGATATCGTCCGCCCACGCGTGCCACGAAACAAGGTCGTCGGGCTTCGCGCCGATGTCTTCGAGTTTCAAGAGGTGAGTAAACGTCCGTTTTTCCTTCGGCGCCGTGCTCGTCCCCAATTCGATAAACTTCGGTTCGGCCCCGGCCATCGCGTACGAGATCCCGTAGGCCGACGCGCCGAAATCGTCGAACACGGTGCCCTCAAACCCAATTTCCTCGAGCGCCGACGGCCGCACGTCGCCCCGCGGCGAAGCGAGGCGCAACTCCGGCGCCCGGTTCGCTTGCACGTCGATCACGAAGGGCGCGGAGATCTTGTTCGCGCGTCCGTCTGTATCCACGAGCTTCAAATCATAGGTCTGCGACTTCACCAGTTCGAACGCGGTCAAGGTCGCGACCGCCTTGCCCGCCGTTACCGTCAATGGAATCGCCGTCTTCTTGCCGTCCCGGGCCACGAGCTGCGCCGAGGCGACGGGCTTGTTGAGTTGCAGGGAAAAATCCAACTTCGTGCCCACCACCGCGCTGACGCGACGCGTCTCCTCGATGTGTTTGGGCGGGAGTTTCGTGTAGTCGGGAAACACGAGATCGGCATCCGCACGCACCAAGCGCGGGTGCTCAAAGACGGACACCGTGAACTCGCGAGATTTCTCACCGCGGTATTCGAGATGGTAGGTAAAGTCAGCCGCGACTTCCGGCACACTGCCTCCGAACACCGGATCAGCCAGGCTCTTCACGAGCGGGATGGTCCGGGCCACCGCGTTTTTCTCACTCACAATTAAGCCCACCGTCGGCGGCAGCGTCTGCCCGAAGCGCGCCAACACCACGAGGCTCTCGCCTTTCTCAATGCTCGTATCACCGGGAGAAATCGAGACCCCCTCCGGGCCCACCCACACGGTTTCACCCATCTTCACCGGCGCTGTCACGCGGATGTGGGTGAGCGCGAAAACAAACGCGACCAGCGCCAACCCATGCGCGCCTTGGGTCCACGCGAGTCGCCAAGCCGGCACGACGCCGGCCCAGTTCTGCTCTTGGCTCCGCGCAATCGCCTCCTGCAACACCCGATGTTGCAGGTAACCCGGCTCCGCCCCGGACGCGAGGTGCTGCTGGACCGCCGTCAGCAACACACCCTTCAGCGTCGGGTTGGCCTCTTCGATTTTTTGCGCGGCCCAACGGTAGTCGGGCGCGGACTGAAAATGTTTGATCGCGATGCCCGCAGCCACGGCGGCGGCGAAGGCGGCGAGCAGGGGCAACGCGAGCGGCGATGACCAGCCCGTCTCCCGCTGCAGCGACACCAAGGCGAGCCCGACCAAGGCCGCTACCGCCCACCACATCGCGAGCTTGCGCCAGAGCCCGACCCATTGATGCCGACGGATCACCCGCTGAAGTTTCGTTTTGAGGAACTCGTTGTTCATGTCGCAGCCTCCGGTTGTTTTGAATTTTCTTTGCGTGCCGTCCAGCCAGCGAGTGCCGACTCCACCAATAACACGGCGAGGGTCGCCGCGATAAACCACCGCCAAAGTTTTTGCCGGTTCTCCGCCTCGACTCCCTGCAGCACAATCTTGCTGTCGCCCGTCACCACGGGCTTGGTTTCGGCTGGGGTGAGGGGAACGCCGAGGCGCTCCAACTCATCCGACGCGAGCGGTGCCGTGCGGCTCTCATTCGCATCCAAGTTCACCGCGAAACGCACCGTGCGCTCCCCCATCTTCACCTCGCGGATACCGGGCTGCGTGAAGCGCACGTCCTTCTCCGTTTGCTCCGTTCCAGCGGGGCCCGGCGGCAAGGGTGCCGTATCGCCCACGAACCATTGCGCGGGCGCCGCCGAGACACCCCCGCCAAGTTCCAGTAGCGACCACAGGAGCGGCACAAATTTCGTGGAAACCGCGAGTTGGCTATCATCGGGTTGCCAGCCGGTCGTCAGCACAAACAAGCGACCTTTGCCAATCGCCGCCTCGATCACCGCTGGATCGCCGCTGTCAAATCGCGCGAGCACCCGCGCGTCGGGAATGCCTGCCGCATCGAGCTTCCGGTATTTCCAAATGTGGATTTTCGTGAAGTCGCTGAACCGCGGATCGGCAAACGGGGCGAACAGCGGATGTTTGAAATCGATCTCCGCAAACATCGCATAGTTTGTCGGCGTCGCATCCGTGATCGCCACGCCTTCGCGACCGATCAACGCACCGAGGGTTGCGGCCGCCGCCGCCGATTTCGGAGCAAAGACGAGCGTCTTGCCCGCGAGGGCCTGCTCCCGGAGGGCACCGGCCTGCGCCGCCGACAGTGCCTCGCTCACGAACACGACACTCGCGTTCGCGACGTCTTCAGGGAGCACCTGCGCCGTCGAATTGCGCGCCACCACACTGACGCCGAGTCGCGGCGTATCAGAGAGCGCACGACGCAAGAAGAACAGCGGTTGGCGGGGGTCCTCAGGCGCGTCGTTGCCGAGCCAAAGCACGTTGAGGCGCTGCTGTCCGGGTGGGATCACCGACACCACGTTGTCGAAATCCTCATCGTCACCTTTGAGCTCAATGCGGTCGAGTCCGGGAGTGTCCTTGATGATCGGCATGGCAATCACGCGGCTCTGGCCCGGCGGCACGTAGACGTCGATCGGTTTGCCCACAAACACGGATTCACCCGTGCCGGACACTTGCGTCCAACCGAGTGTGAATTGCTCACGCTGCGCATCGGCGGAATTGCTCACGCGGACGCGCACCAGCGTGTCGGCCGCACGGCTCGTGTCGGCACTATCAGCGACGAGTTGGAGCCCGGCATTGGTCGGTTTGCTCGCCTTCACGGCCTCAACCGTGAGGGTGACATTTTTGGGCCACTCGTAAGCTTGCAGCGCTTCGATCCGGCTACCGGCTTGCAGATCGCTCACGAGCACGATCTGGCGCGGACCAGGAAATTGTTTGCCGTCACTCTCGGCCAGCGCTTCGGCCGCCGCAATCAAGGCGGTGCCGAGCTGTGTGCCGGACCATCCCGGGGAAACCGCAGCGAGCCGCGCCTTCGCGAGCGCCGCGCGATCGGTCGCCGGCGTGCGGTTCCACTCCTCAAACGGCAGCAGCGGCGTCGCCGCACGGTCGAAGGTGTAGAGTGCGATTTGGTCCACCGCCGACACTTTCCCTAACGTCGCCTCCACCCGTTCGCGCGCCGCCGCCCACAGGCCGGTGCGGCGCATGCTCGCACTCACATCGACTAGCACGACGATGCGCTTGGGCTGCACCGCAGTGGGATCGTCGAGCGGTGTCTGTTTGAAAAAAGGTCGCGAGAATCCGAGCGCGAGCAACCCGAGGGCCAGACAACGCAAGAGGAGCAACAGCAGGTGCTCTAGGCGGCTGCGCTTCGACAAGCGCGGCGGCGTGGGCAGCAAAAACATCAGCGAGCTGAACAAAGTGCGCTCCCGCGTCGTGCGCTTGATGAGGTGGAAAATAATCGGCCCCGCGATCGCGAGCCCACCGATGAGAAACAGCGGCGTGAGAAAGTTCATGCGGACCCTCCCCCATTGCTACCACGGAACGCCGGCCGAAACTGCCGACCGCGTTTCAGGCGGTCCTGCAGGAAGTCAAAGAGGGCGGTTTCCAAGGGCTGATCGGTCGCGAGCAGATGGTAACTGATCCCGAGCTTGCGACACATGGCGCGCAGCGCCGCACAGTGCTCGTCGAGCTTCTTCATATAAGCCGCCCGCGCCGCCGCCGGATCGAGGTAGAGCGTGCGCTCCGATTCGAGGTCTTCGAACATCGCCGGCTGATCGAGGCCGAGATTGAGCTCCACCGGGTCGAGCACTTGAAACAAACTGACCTCGTGTCCACACGCCCCGAGTGCGACGAGTTTCCGTTCGAGCTGGTCGATGGGCGTCAGAAAATCAGAGACGAGTGCCACCAACGCCCGTCGCCGGATCAGCGACGTAATCCGCTCCAACGGCGCGGCCAAGTCGGTCGTGCGCCCTGCTGACGGACGCTCCAACGCGTGCAAAAGTTGGCGCAGGTGACCGGCACCGTGGCGCGCAGGCAAATAATCCCGCACCTGGTCGTCAAACGTCAGCAACCCCGTCGCGTCGCCTTGGAGATGCAAAAAATACCCGAGCGTCGCCGCCAACGTCGCCGCATACGCGGATTTCGTGTGACCGCGCGAACCGTAGTTCATCGACCGGCTTTGGTCCACGAGGAGGTGGCAGCGGAGATTCGTTTCGTCCTCGTATTTCTTGATGACATAGCGGTCGCTGCGCGCGTAGACGCGCCAGTCAAGGTAACGCGGATCATCTCCGGGCGTATATTGGCGATACTCCGTAAACTCGACCGAGAAACCATGATACGGACTGCGATGCATGCCGCTCCAAAACCCCTCGACGACGGCGCGCGCCCGCAGCTCAAGGCTGCGGATATTCATCAACGTCTGGGCGTCGATGAATTTCGCGGACGGTAGCCGGGAAGTGGCCGGGGCAACAGCCATGCGTTTTAGGCGCTCACGGGCGTCTTCGTGCCGGCGAGGAGCCGCTTGATGACTTCCTCGACGCGGATGCCCTCGGCTTCGGCCCGGTAGTTGAGGAGGATGCGGTGGCGCAGCGTGGGGGCCGCCAAAGCTTGGATATCCTCGACCGTGACGTGGGCTCGGCCTTGCAACAGCGCGCGCGCCTTGGCACCGAGGATGAGAAACTGACCAGCGCGCGTGCCCGCGCCCCAACTCACCCACTCGTTGACATAGTCCGGCGTGCCGGGCTGATGCGGACGGGAGGCGGAGACAAGTTGCACGGCGTAGCGGACCATTTCCTCGGCGACGGGGACTTTGCGCACGAGTTCGTGAAAACGCAGCACGTCCTCACCCGTGAAGAGCGCCTCGATTGGGGCAGGTCGGCCTGCCGTCGTCTGCTGAACGACGCGCACTTCGTCGGCCTCCGGGAGATAATCCATCACCACGTTAAACATGAAGCGGTCGAGCTGCGCCTCGGGCAACGGATAAGTGCCCTCCATCTCGATCGGATTCTGCGTGGCGAGCACGAAGAACGGCTCCGCGAGCACGTGGCGCACGCCCGCCGCCGTCACTTGGTGCTCCTGCATCGCCTCGAGGAGCGCCGCCTGGGTCTTCGGCGGCGTGCGGTTGATCTCATCCGCGAGAATCATATTTCCGAATACGGGGCCGCGCACGAACGTGAGCTTTCGTCCGCCTTCACCGTCCTGCAAAATCTCCGTGCCCGTGATGTCGGCCGGCATGAGGTCGGGCGTGAACTGAATGCGGCGAAATTCGAGGTGAAACACCTGCGCAATGGACTTCACGAGGAGCGTCTTCGCGAGGCCCGGCGCACCCGTAATCAGGCAGTGTCCGCCGGCGAGAAGCGCGAGCATGATCTGCTCGATGACCTCGCGTTGGCCGACGATCACCTTGGCCAATTCCGCTTCGATGCGGGCGCGACCGGCGAGCAGTTTCTCGGCGGTGTCACGCTCGGCCGCGAAGGCGGCGGCGTCGGCGTCGCGCTCAGCCACGAAGGCGTCGGCGGCAGTGGAAACGAGGGGAAGGACGGGAGGTAAATCGTTACTCATATCAATGGGTCATCAGGTAAAAAATAATATTTACGCCGAGAGGATAGGAAATCTTCTCGGAAAAAGTGCGGAAGTAACTGTCGTCCTCGCCCTCGCGCTCCCAGCCATCGGGGACGTCGCTGTTGTGGATCACCAAAACCATAATGCGCCCCTTGTCGTCGAGCATCGCACGCACCGTCATCGGCTCGGAACCCGGTCCGCGGTCGACGCGCTGAAGCCGGGGCGAGTTGGGATTGGTCCAATCGTGACTCTTGTTCCAAAACTGCATCGTCGGCACCTGCAGGTGTTGCAACGGGCCCTTGAGTTTGAAGATGCAGTTGAAAATCGGATGTTCCATCGTCAGGTCCGTCCACTCGCGATCCGGAAAGACACGTTTCATTTCGCCCGCGAAGCCGCTCCATTCGCGCTGACTCCAAAAATCGCTGACGAACAGGGCACCGCCGTTGCTGAGGTAATTCCGCAGCGCGACGAGCTCCAAGGGGTTCAGGTTGATGTAGCCCGGGTGCTCCATCATGATCAGGGGAAACGTCGGCAAATCCGGATCACTCAGCCGGAGGACCCGCCCGTCGGGGTCGGTGCGCATCGAAGTAATTTGCTGGAGCCGATACGAAAAATTTAGGTCAGCGTCCGGAAAATCCACCCACCAATTGAGATGGCTCCCCCGCCCCCAGCCTCGCTCGTCCGGCCCGCGCTTGCCATCCGACTTAAAAAGGATGCGGGCAAACGTGAACACATCTTTCTCGAACCCGGGCGGATTCGTCCACTCCGGTGTGCCCGTGCTGTGCGAGGCAACTTCGCGGGCGGTTCGGACGGTGGCCTCATCGATCAAAATATTACCTTCACCCCGCACCAGACTGCCCCCTTCGTCGCGCATTACAAAATTCGGCATCGGACCCGCAAAGGGATCGGGCTCGGGCGGGCCACCGCGGCCGGGCATCATCCGCTGAATTTGCGCAAACGTCACGCCCACGCCAAGCGCGAGGATCGCGACCACGGGGAGGAATTTTATACGACGCGCGTCCATGTCAGTGCGTCATTGCGTAGAAGATAATGTTAATGCCAAGCGGGTAGGCGATTTTTTCGGAAAAATTCTTAAAATAATAGGCGTTCTCACCTTCGCGCTCCCAGCCGTCGCCGTTGTCGGTGTTGTGCGTAGCAATCACCATCATCCGCCCCTTGTCGTCAGTAATGACGCGGTGATGGACTTCCCGCGCGTCATCGCGCTCCCAAGTGACGCCGTCAAACTCGCTGTTGGTGCCGGTGCGGATATTCGGCACTTGGCCTTTGGATTTAATCTCAAACACACAATGATACAACGCGTGATCGAGCGAAAGCTCAGTGAAACCGCGGTCGGGAAACACGCGTTTCATGACTTCGGCCATGTTGGCCCATTCCCGTTCGCCCCAAAAATCGTCGAACATAAGGAAGCCTCCGTTGAGCAGATATTTCCTCAATGCCTCGATCTCGGGATCAGTGAGCTCGAGGCTGCCCGGTTCGACCATGTAGATAAATGGATAATCGGAGAGGTCTTTGTCCGTGAGCCACAGATAACGCGCATCCGGATCGACCTTCAGTGAGGTCATTTGCTGCAGCCGGTAGGAAAAATTCAGTTCAGCATCGGGCGTGTCCGTCGCCCATCCGCCCCGACCCCAGCCGCCCGAGGAACGCCGCACGCGCACAAAGGTAAACACGTCCTTCTCATGTCCCGGCGTATTAGTCCATTCGGGCGTGCCCGAGGAGTGCGACTCCACTTCCCGCGCCGTCCGCGCGCTATCCGGCACCCGACTCTCTCCCCCGCTCCATCCGCCGCCCCACCCGCCCCGGCTCCGGCCGCCGCCAGAGCCTCGCTGCGCCGCCACCATGCCCGCGAGCACCAGAAACAACGAGAGCAGCGGGATTAGCCGTTTCATTTGGCCTCCTCGCGGCTGAGTTGCTGCAACATCGTGAGCGCCTCGCGGAACCGCGGCGCCTCTTCCAGCGCGAGCAACGTCTGCGCGCGCGCTTCGGCCGTCTCGCCATTCTTCCGCAACAACTGCGCAAGTTGAAAATGCCCTCCGGCGGGATCGGCCGCGCCGAGTTGCAGCAACGTGCGCCACGCGGCGATCGCACCTGGGGTATCGCCAGACTCCGCGCTCGCTTGCGCGAGCGAGCGCCACGGCGGAGCCACGAGCGGATTGACCGCAAGGTAGCGCTCGGCGTTACGCTTCACGGCCAGCCAATCTTTGGCCTCGATCGCCAACTCCGTGAGGCGCTGATAGGCATCCGTGGCTTCATCATCGATCGCCGTCCATGCGGTCAACACCTCTCGTTCGGCATTTTTGTCGCCCGTTTCTTTCAAGAGTGCGGCCAAATGGATGTAAGCGCTGTCAGCGCCTTTCGCCGTGGGAAACAAACTCACCAGACGCTCGAGCAAGGGCCGGGCCTCGGCCCAATTTTTCTTACCCGTCAGCTCGCGCACCCGCTTCATCATCAGCCAAGAATTATCGGGATGGGTGGACTCCCACGCGGCGACCTCGATCGCATTCGCGGTCGGCAGCATCAGCTCCGCCGGTGGCTTTTCGAAATTCAATTTTGGTGCCATTTGTTCGGCGCTCTCTTTAGCGTAGGCGGCAAACTCTTTTTCCAACGCGTCCAGCGGCGCCACGTTTTTGGCCAGTGCCGCGTTGATTTCGGTGCCGCCGCGGAGGTCGCGCAGCACCCCCCGCAGTTTGTCGATGCCATGGTGCAAAATAATGAACTCAACCACGAGCGACGACTGGAGGTAGGCGAATTGCAGGTGCCGCGGCGACTTCGGAGCGAGAAAGGAGGCGCTCAAACCGGCGATCTGCGCCATATCGCCGTCCAAAATCATCTTTCGGTATTCCACATTAATCCGCATGCCCCAGGCTCGGCTCGCTTGCCGTTCCTCATAGACCGAGATGCCTTCGCTCAACCAGCGCGGCATTTTGTTCTTGGTCATTTGCAGCGTCACGACGTGACAAAATTCATGCCACAACACCGCCTCCCAATTCGTCGCCCGGCCACCGAGGGCTGCGGGGCTGTTGGCGGTAACCACCCGGCCAAAGCACACGCCCAAGAATCCCGCAACATCCGGCATGCCGAAGGTCCGCACCGCGAAATCCTTGGGGTCGGCGAAAATTTCCACATAGGTAGGATTCGCTAGCTCGACTTCATATTTTGCCGTGAGCGTCCGCTTCGCCTTGGTCAGCAACTCAAGGACCCGCGGACCGTAAATCGCGGCCTCATCCTTCGTCATGCGAATCACAAAATCGTTCGAAGCCAGCGTCGCATATTTGGCCATCGTGTCCTGTAACGTCACGAGGTTGAACGCCTCGACATCGTAGTCGTCCCGTTCATGCACCGCGCGCGCCAGCGCCCAGCCTTCGGTCTCCTCTCCCAAGCGGAGCAAATCATTCGCGAGCTGCGCCGTAGCGGGAAGATAGCTGGGGTCAGCCTCCCGCGCCCGACGCTGATAAGTGGCCCCTTCCGCGAAGCGATACTTGGCGGAGAGTTTCTTCCCGATGAGATAATCGACGCGAGGATTCTTCGGCCAAAAGCGCAGCGCCGTCGCCCGGGCCGTAGCCTCGGCCGTGATGTCGTTGCGCAGATGCGCCACCACTGCCCGATAGGCCCACGCATCCGATTGGACAGGATTCGTGGCGACGACTTCCGCGATAAACTTCTCCGCCCCCTCGTAATCCTCGGCATCAATGCGGCGGTCGGCCAACTCGAGCAGACTCGGGATGTGCTTGGGATTGATCTTCAACGCCGCATTCAACGCAGCGGCCGAGACCTCGCGATCGCCGCCCTCGTAAGCGCGAGCGCGGCCGGAATGGAGATCGGGGTCGTCGGGCAAAACTTTCAGACCGGCTTCAAACGCTTTCGCCGCGAGCGGAAAATCGTGTTTCTCCAACGCCAGCTCGCCCCGCGCGAGATAAACATCGCGCAACTTCGGGTCGGCCTTCTCCGCGACCGAGAAGACACGTTCCAGCACGTCCTTCGGGTCAGCGCCCAACAGCAACGCCGCACGTCCAAACACCACCAAGTCCGCCGGCTGACGATAGGTCCAGGACCGTCCAGCGACTAAACGCGTGATCTCCTCGGCGCGCTTCGCGGCCTCGGCGGGCCGGCCGTTCGCAAAGGCGACTTCGCGCGAAAGCCAACGCAAGCGAATGTTGGAGGGATCGCTGCCGAGCGCGACCGCCATCGTGGTGTCCGCCTCGGCATACCGTCCCGTCGTGAGCAACACTTCGACCCTCAGGAGTTGCCAATCGACATTGCCCGGGGAGGAACGCAACCCACCCTCGGTTTCCGCCAGAGCCACCGGATAGTTACCCGCCAAAAATTCCCGCCGGACGTCCGCCAGCTCCGCGGCATCCGCGCCGAACGAGGCAACGAGCAACGTGACGACAGCCATGCCCCACAACCGGAGTCGGGCCTGCGCAACGCGTGAAGGCGAAAAGTCGCTCATGCGGTTAGCGTGGGGGGTAAGTAAATCTTGGCAAGGCACTGACACGTTTCGTTGAAGACGCACCGAACCGGAAAGAGTCGTAGGAATCCAGCGATTTTTTCCGGCGTCCGAAAAAAGGCCGAACTCGGGGGACGAGACGGCCCCTGGCTGCAACGTCCCACCGCGCGGTACGTAGGAGCGAGCCCGCGCCCCGCCGTCGCCGAAACCAACACACCGAACGCCCCGCCCGCCGAGACCGTGACCACGCGCTGCCTCTTCAGGCGGCCCTCTTCACAGTGTCCGAGTAAAATCTCGCCGATCGAGGTGAGCCCGAAAACCACCGCGAGTTCGAACCAACGGGTTGTGTTCTTATAGATTAAAGGCTCCTCGCCGCCGCGCCGCCGCATTCAGGCGGCACCCCTTCCCTCAGCCGGCGTTCCCGTTGACCCGAGCCGCCGTTGCCGTCGCGCCGCCCACAAACCGTGCTTCGGTGCGAAGACCAGCGCGGTCAAAAAGACGGCCGCCTGCAAGAGCACGATACACGCCCCCGTTGACGCATTGATAAAGAAGCTCAGATAAACGCCAAAAAAGCTGGAGCCCATCGCACTCGCGGCAGCGATGAGGAGCATCGAGTTAAATCGGTCCGTCAGCAGATAAGCGATGCACCCGGGCGTCACCAACATCGCGATCACCAGGATAATGCCCACCGCCTTCAGCGAGACCACGATGGTCACGGCCAGAAACGACAGGAGCAAATAGTGGAGGAACGCCGTGCTCAACCCGATGGTCCGCGCGTGCCCGGAATCAAAACAATAGAGCAACAGGTCGCGCCGCAGCACGAGGATTACCCCGAGCGTAAGCCCGGCTACGATCAGGGTGTCGCGCAGATCACCGGGAGCCAGCCCGAGGATATTTCCAAACAGAATGTGGTCCAGATGCAGGTCGCTCTTCACCTTCGTAAAAATCACGAGGCCAAACGCAAACAACCCAGTAAACACCACGCCCATCACCGTATCTTCCTTCACGCGGCTGTTGGCTTTGATGTAGCCGGTGGCCACCGCGCAAAAGAGCCCCGAGGCAAACGCTCCCACGGCCAGCGGCAGACCGATCGCGTAGGCGATCACGATCCCAGGCAGCACCGCGTGCGAGATGGCATCGCCCATCAACGACCAGCCTTTGAGCACCAAATAACACGAGAGCACCGAACACACTGCGCCGACCGCGATGCCGACGATCATCGCATCGACCATGAACGGGAATTGAAATGGCTCGAGCAGCGTGGTGATCATGACGGGACCTCCGTCGCTCCGGCACCCAATGCCGCCGCGCGCCGCCGCGCGCGTTGCCCGATCAGCCCGTGTTTCGGCGCGAAAACCAGGGCGGCGACGAACAACGCACTCTGCAAGGTCACGATGCAACCTCCCGTCGAGCCGTCGAAAAAGTAGCTCGCATACGCGCCCACGATCGAGGTTCCCACCCCCATCGACGTCGCGATCCCGATCATCTTTCCAAAACGGTCCGTCAACAAATACGCCGTTGCACCCGGCGTGACGAGCATCGCCACTACCAAACACGCACCCACCGTCTGCAACGCCGCGACCGCCGTCGCCGAGAGCAGCGTCAAGAGCGTGAAATGCAGCACCGTCGTATTGAGTCCCAATGCGCGCGCTTGGTTCGGATCAAAACAAAACAGCAGGAGGTCGCGCCACTTGAACCCCAGCACCACGAGCGTGACCCCCGAGATGATGAGCACCTGCACAATATCCGGATTCGAGATTCCCAGAATGTTGCCAAACACGATCGAGCGCAGGTCCACCTGACTCGGGTAGAGCGAGATCAACAGCAGCCCGAGTGCGAAAAACGCCGTGAACACCACCCCGATCACCGCGTCCTCCCGCAGCCGAGTTTTCGTTTTCACGAACCCCATGCCCACCGCAGCCAACAGCCCCGTCACAAACGCACCCGCCGCGAACGGCCAGCCCGCGTAATAGGCCACCGCGACCCCCGGAACCACCGAGTGGGACAGCGCGTCGCCCATCAGCGACCAGCCTTTCAGTGTGATGAAACACGACAGAAACGCGCACACGCCTCCAATCACGGCGCTCACGAAGATCGCCTTCAGCATGTATTCGTACTGCAGCGGCGTGAGCAGCGTCTCGATCATGCTGCATCTCCGTGGCGCAGGGCCTGAACTCCGCGTAGCCCTGCTCGTGAGAGCAGGGACCGACGCACCGGGCGCCCCCCTCCCACACTTACTTTCACTTTCATTTTCACTTTCATCATCAGTCGTCCCCCTCGCTCTCGGTGCGCTTCTTCAAAATCTCGGCGTGCTCGGCCCGTTTGCTGTATTCGACGTGCCCGCCTTTGCCGAAAACTAAAGGGCGCTCGTCGTCGGTCAGCAGCGTAACCGCCCGCCCGTCGTGGTTCTGCACCGTCGATTCATCGAACCGGAAGTGTCGCAACACCCCGCCAAACGTCCGCTGCAAATTCTCCTCGGTAAACACTTCCGCGATCGGCCCCGCCGCGAGCACCGTGCGGTTGATCAGCACCACGTGGTCGCAAAACTCCGGGACCGATCCGAGGTTGTGCGTCGAGACGAGGATGATGTGACCCGCTGCCCGCAATTCCCGCAGCAACGCAATGATCGCCGTCTCGGTGTTCACATCCACGCCGGTAAACGGTTCGTCCAACAAAATCACGCGCCCGCGCTGGGCCAACGCCCGCGCCAGAAAAACCCGTTTCCGCTGCCCGCCCGACAATTCGCCGATCTGCCGCTCGCGAAAGTCCAGCATGCCGACCCGCGCGAGACTCTCCTCCGCGATGCGCCGATCCTCCGCGCGCGGTGTCCGCATAAAATTCATGTAGCCGTAACGCCCCATCAAGACCACGTCCCACACGCTCACCGGAAAACTCCAGTCGACTTCCTCGGACTGCGGCACGTAGGCCACGAGGTTCTCTTTCAACGCCGCCTTCACCGACCGGCCCGCGATCGTCACCGTGCCCGCCGCCGGCTTGAGCAACCCCATAATCGCCTTGAACAGCGTCGACTTCCCGCTGCCGTTCACGCCCACCAACGCACAGATCGCGCCGCCTTCGAGCGCAAACGACGCCGCGCGCAGCGCCACGTTCCCGTTGGGATAACTCACCGTGACGTCACTGACGCGCACGCTCATTTCAGTGGAGAGAGGGTTCATAAGCTCGAAAGGCAGGAGCCCGCTTGCGGGCGATTTCCCAGGCGCGCGACCGCAGGTGTGCTCATACGCCAGAGCGGTCGCGCGACGAAATTCATTGTCCGAGAAACCCTTTCACGATCGTGCGTGCATTGTAGTCCATCAATTTCAAATACGTCGGGGCCGGGCCCTTCGCATCCGTCAACGAGTCGACGTAGAGCACGCCGCCGTAACGCGCCCCCGTTTCGCGGGCCACTTGCTGCGCCGGTTTGTCGCTCACGGTACTCTCGCTGAACACGACGGGGATTTTGTGCTGCCGCACGCCGTCGATGACTTTGCGCACCTGCTGCGGCGTACCCTGCTGATCGGCGTTCACCGCCCAGAGAAATAATTCCTTCATGCCGAAATTCCGCGCGAGGTAAGGAAACGCCCCTTCGCTCGACACCAGCCATCGCCGCTCCACCGGAATCTTTTCCAGCTCCACCCGGACCGTCCGTTCGATCTCCG
>CAMATV010000004.1 GCA_945861235.1 Opitutus sp. GAS368 | reverse complement strand
TTCACGAGCGGGGCGACCGAGAGCAACAACCTCGCCCTGCTGGGCCTGCGTGAGCACGGCGAAAAGACGGGGCGGCGACACATCGTCAGCACGACCTTAGAGCACAAGGCGGTGCTGGAGCCGCTGGAGCAGCTCGCCGCCCACGGCTTCACCGTCACGCTGGTTTCGCCTGGCAAGAGCGGAGCCGTATCTGAAACAGCGATACGCGCAGCGCTTCGGCCAGACACACTCCTTGTCTCGGTTATGCACGTAAACAACGAGACCGGCGTCGAGCAGCCCATCGGTGAAATCGCGGCGGTGCTGAACGGTCACGAGGCCTTTTTTCATGTCGATGCCGCCCAGAGTTTCGGTAAGGTGCTGCTCGTGCTGCGTAACCCGCGCATCGAGTTGATCAGCGTGAGCGCCCACAAGATTTACGGCCCCAAAGGCGTTGGTGCGCTCATCGTGCGCCGGCGTGGCTACGACCGGATTCCGCTCGCTCCCTTGGTCTTTGGTGGCGGTCAAGAACGTGGCCTCCGCCCCGGCACGCAGCCGGTGGGGCTGATCGTTGCCCTGGGTGAAGCCTCCGAGGTGGCGATCAGGGAGCAGGCTAGGCGCGAGAAACGCTGTCGCGCCATCAAAGAGCAAGCGCTCGCCGCGTTGACCAGTGCGGGCGGCGAGCCAGTCGGCGACCAATCGCGGGCATTGCCCTCGACACTTAACATTCGGTTTCCTGGCCTCGACTCCGAGGCCCTCATGGTCGCGACTAAGGATCTCATCGCCATCTCTAACGGCTCGGCTTGCACGTCGAGCAGCTACACCCCCAGCCACGTCTTAAAAGCGATGGGATTCGATGACGTGACCGCAAACCAATGCGTGCGGATCAGTTGGTGTCACCTGACTCCTGATGTGGACTGGATCAACGTAGCTCTAAGGATTAAGTCACTGCGGAATTAATAGGGGAAAAATGATCCAAAAGGGATGCGAACCCCATGCTTGATCTATGCTTGATCCCCCTCGGCGCGGTCACAAATCCCAACGGATCAGCAACGGATCACGCTCGGTTCCTTCTTTACCGCTGAAAAATTAGCGGCCTGATCCTCCCGTTCGGCATTCCACCTCAACCCCAAACCCCAAAGCCTGACCCCGTTTTCCGTTCCAAAGCCCCGTTTTCCGTTCCTGACCGAATCGAGAATTCCGTTGGCAGGAGCCTGCTGGCCCGTTCGGCAAGCTCAGGGTCCCGAGCCCGTCGAAGGACAGGCAATTTCAAAAAATCCGCGAGGGATATATCGCCTGCAGACGGCCTCCTACTTCCACCAAAACACGAAATCCAATTTCACGTGTTACGTGAAAACGCGGCGGGGGGCACTTCAAAAGGCACCTTTAATTCCCGCGGTGTACTGCGTCCCGTATTCCCGCGTGAAATTCTGTCTGGCGTATTCCGGAGTCTGTGGGCCGTAAGCGAATCGCCGCCGGTCCAGATTGAAAACGTTTCGCACGCTGATGAAGAACGCGAGTTGCTTCCGGAACCGGTAATCGGCGTTCAAATCGAGCATGGTCGTGGCCCCCGTATACGAAAATGCATCGGGTCCTAACGCCGCCACCGCCGCGTTTTTCTGCTGACCGCGATAGTTCCACCTCGCCATGAAATCGAACCGCTGGCGGCTGAAATTGAATCCCCAGTTCGCGCTGCTTTTGATGAACGAACTGAAATCCGCCTCCCGGCTGCCTTTGAGCTCGAGGGTCGTGCTGTTGGCAAAAACCGAGAAGTAACGGCCCCAGCTGCCCAGCTGCGCCAGCGATTGCTTCAGGTTGAGCGCCAGCCCGTTCACCTCTGCCCGGTCGGTGTTCATCTGGGTGGATAACTGCCAGCCGACATAGCTGGGCTCGAAGCCGAGCTCCTCCAGATCCGCTGCCGTCGCCAGCTTCACGACGTTTCCGAAAAAATCCTTAATATCCTTGCGAAACAAGCCGACCGTGAGGAGTCCGCCTTGGTCCGTGTAATATTCGAGGGACAAATCGAAGTTGTCCGCCGACCAGGGTCGGAGCGCGGTATTACGGACGTTGATCGTCCCCCGCACCACGGACGGATCGTTGTACTGCAACTCCGTCAAATTCGCTTCGTTGATCGTGGCGTTAGGTATGATTCGGCTGAAATCAGGCCGGCCATAAGTCTGGGCAAACCCCAATCGAATCTGAAAATGGTCGGTGGCCCGAAAGTTGAAGTTTAGGCTGGGATAGTACCCGTCGTACGTGCGCGTGGCGGAATACGCGCGTTCCTTGCGGGTCAGCCGCAGCTCTTCCATCGAGCCGGCAGCGCCTGCGGCCGGCACCCGAATTCGGTTTCCCTGGGCATCCCGCGCGAAGCTGCCATTGGCCGTGCGTTGAAATGCAGCCCCGGCATCGACCCGCGGCCCGAGACCGTCGTCCTTCGTCTTTTCATAACGGACACCCGTCACGACACTCAGACGGTTTTTCAACAACTGCAGGTCCGCCTGGAAATACGCCGCTGAGACGGTCTCCTCGATGTACTCGGAATTCGTAATCCGCGCAGTTTCCTCCGCGACGAGTTGCGCGGGGGTCTTCGTAAAGAGATTGGGATTCTTCTGTAACGCATCCCAAGCCTTCACTGACGACGGAAAGGGAAGGTTTTGAATAAATCCGGGCCCCGACGTCTCCAGCTTTCGGTTGGCGATGATGTTTATATAGGGCGCCGGCGATTGCGGCACCGTGGCGGCGTTTCCGTTGGGCCCGTTGTAGGTCCAGTTTATCGTCTCGAACCGCTTGTCGTTTTCCTGGACGTGCTGCTTGACCCCGATCTGCACCGCCGCGGGAAATCCGAACCGATCGAAGTGACGGCGCAGGTTAATGTCGCCACCCTTGACGTCGCTCTTGACGTCGCGCGGGCTGGAAGCGGCTCCGGTCAGCCGGTAGTTGTTCACGTCACTGATATCGATGGGACGATTATTGTTGTCGAAAACCTCGATGCCGGCTGGACCGTCGGGCGTGACTCCGGTAAAGTTCACTCGGACGGGATTCATCATGGATATGGTCAATCCGGAGAAATGCCCGTCGGCGGTCTGCCGAAAGGCCGCCCGTGCGGCCGACTGGGCAAAGCCGGCATCGAGCCGCCAAATTCCATCGTCGTAACGATAACGCGCGTTGGTTCCCACCGAGTTTACGCCGTGGCGGGTGCCGCCGCCCCCGAAGGAGACGTTACCCTGCCCCGTAGCGCCTCGAGAAAAATCAGGCCCGTAGGTCAGCGGGACCCCTCCCGGGATGCTGGGAGTGCCGATGGTGCCGACGGTGGGGGTCCAGGTGTAGGTCGCGAAATAATTCGAGTAATGCGTGGCCTGGAGGCCGAACGAGAGCACGCCATTCGGGTTGGTCCGCCAATCCGCCTTGATGCTGCCGCCGTTGCGATTGGTGACCTGCGGCCCGTAAACTAGGGTGGCCGTCTGCAGGTAAGGCTGGCTGAACGAAGCCCCCGTCGCCGTGCCCCCGCCGTTGTAGGTTTTTTGGAAGACCGAGGTCTGGGTGTTGTAAATGTTCGAGCTGTTGGCCGACAGGACGAGACCGAAGTTTTTGTTGACCGGCAAGGTGTAGTCCAGGGTGTACCCCGGGAGCACCTTGTAGATTTCCTCATCCGACGAGTGCCGGATTTTCCCCAATTTCATGGCGTGCTGATTCGCCGAGATAAAAACACTGTAGCTTAACTGGGCCCGATTGCGCTCAAAGGCACTTTTAGTTACCAGATTGACCGAACCGCCGAGGGAGTCAGCGGGCGTGGACGGAGTCGGCACGTTGGTGATCTCGACCCGTGAAATATTATTCATCGACAGATTGGGCGTCTGGAAGCTGCGGGCTGATCCGGTGTAGTTGGCTCCCGCCAGATTATTCCCGTCCAATGTGATGCCGACCACATTGCTGCCGAACCCCCGCACGGAAATTCCCATGACTTCGACATCGCTGTACTCCGCACTTACCCCGGGCAGCGATTTCATGAACTCGCCGACATTTCCTTCGAGCACGAATTCGTTTTCACCGGGGGCGGCCACCAACTTGATATTTGGCGCGAAGCGCTGCTCATTGGTGGCAATTGTTTCCAGGTCCGCGGCTCCCTTCACGGTGAACTTGTCCAGTGTCACCACCGCGCCCGTGGTGAGCTGAAAATCCTGCTGGAGGTTTTGACCCGCGCCCAGATTGAGCCGCAGCTGCTGGAGATCCAACCCTGTGAAAAACACCTCGAGGGCAACGGGCCCCGGCACCACGTTAATCAGCCGATACGCGCCGGTCTGGTCGGTCAGGGCCACGAGATTGGTTCCCGGCACCGATACGCGCGCATTGTTGAGGTACCGGCCGGTCGCGCCGTTTTGGACGCGACCGGAAATCGTGCCGGTCGGCTGGGCGGCGGCGCCCACGGCCGTGCTGTCCGCCGCGACGAGCGCGGGAGCTAACAGGAGGGCTAGCAGCCAACAGCAGGTCGTAAAAGCAGGGGTGGACTTCGGTTTCATGGGGTGGACTTCGGTTTCATGGTGGGGGGGCTCTTAAGAAATTACATTTGTTAATCGGTTGGGTCGCAACGTTGACCCTGTTTCTTTCGGTCACGGCCAAAATCCGATTTTGGGGTGGGGGCTGATAGGGGACTACAGCGAATCCACGCCCTTGCCGTCATAGACATTCCACTGATAAAGCCCCGAATGATTATCAAAACCTGCACAGGCGTTGGTCGCACGGACCGGGTCACACGCCTCCACATTTGATGACTTTAGGAAATCGGCTAAACGTCGCGGGTTTCCCAAAAGCGGAACCAACCACCGTTGATGATCGCTTACGCAGAATAAATTGGACTCGAAAAAATAAATTCCACCGACCTGCGCATCCGTCAGCCCAATCGCGCGCTTCATGACCACGGTATAATTGTTGAAGGTGTTCGCGTTGATGCCGCCAAGCACCTGAACCTGGTAACGACGGCCAAGCTCGACATACGGTCGGACGTCGTGACTTCCACGGCCGCCTAAATCTTCGAGCGGTTCGAGCTGAAGAGTGTCGACCAGCTTTTCTCGCATCCAAGTCTCTACATCAAACCCTTGGGCCAAACTGTAGAAAAGGCCCGCGGACGGAATCCGTACAACGACCGCTATGACTGCTCCTTTGCGCTGCCGAATGGGCGCCAATCGCGTTTTCAAATCGCGCAATGTCTCTGTAAAAAAACCCGCGCGCCAGCGGATCCACTCTTCGTAGACCTTGCCCGCGGAAGCATCGATGGTCCGAGGATCAACGCCCGTCTTCTCTCGGTACGCTGCAACCATTTTCGGATGGTAACCGAGCAAAGGCGGCTGTCGGTTGGCATCGACTACGATGCCCGCTGATTTTCTCTCCGCTAGCTCGCATAAGATGTCCACGCGCTCACGACGCACCTCGGGAAAAAAATAACACGCCTCCGTTCCGCGCGGTTTCGTCGCGTGTTTGCGCCACTCCTGCCATTCAGGGTGCGACGCGAACCACTGCGACCGGAAAATTCCCCCGGCGCCACTTCCATAGTGGCGTTGCATCGCCAGCCAGGGCCAGAGGCGAACGCCGTGACGCTCCGCAGCCTGCTCTGCTTCGGTCAGCGCACAGTACTGGTTGTTCATATAATCCCAGGTCGGCCAATGCAGAGAGGATTTTAGAAGGTTCAGGTCGACCCGCGTCAGTGGGGTCCCAGGAAACCGAGTCGCTGCCGCGAGCTTGCTTTCGTAAAGCAATACACTCCGCCCCGCCGCCCAATGTAGGTCGCGCAGACCAAGCTCACCGTGTCCCTTGACTATCGCTTCGAACTGATCCGCTGCCATGCGTGATTCCGCCCCGGGCAAAAAGAAATCCAACCAATCGGAATGCCCCACCAGTCGCATGGGTGGCTGAGATGTCTCTTTTTCAAATTCCGCCACCGACTCTGTCGTCACGGGAACAAGGCGGAGCGACCTAATACCCTGTCCCCTAGTCCCCGATTGCGCGATGCTCACCTCCCCACCCGTCAGGTCTGTCGCCACCAGAAAGTTTTCTCCTTCCGGCAAAACGCGTGAGGTCACAGCTCCCAGTCGGCGAACGATCCCGTCTCGTCCCGCCCGCACGTAAGCGGTGCCCACTGACCGGGCAAAAATAGCGTAATTACCCCTCAATCCCAGCCCCAGCACTACCGGTTGTGCCCAAATATCACCATTACCTAGGAGCTCTTGGCCGATCGTCCACTTTTCCGTTTCAGGGACAGTTCCCGATCGCTCGATTACCGATTTAAAATCAGTGATCGTGACTTCCGCCCGAGTCGGATCGCGCCGCAACGTCCATGGAGCCAAGGGCGATATCTTGACCGCGGCTCGATCGCTCAGCGTCCGTCGATAGGTCAATCGAGGTCCTTCGCGACGGGCGGTACCCGTCACCACTGGCAACAACACGATGCGATATTCTCCCGTTTCAAAATCGGAAACATCCAGCTGCTCGCTCTTTAAATCGTTCGTTGTCGACACTTCCCGATCCAATAACGTGGCGCCGTCGCGTAACCGCACTACCACGAGTTTCGCCGGCCGGGCCGCTGGTCCCAAACGCGCCTGATGACTAAACTGCACCCGCACGTCATTCGCATCAGACAGCACCGCCCAGTCCAATTTTAGGAGGAAGGGAGGATCCATGGGCAAACCACTTTCCTTATTGGGCTGCCACCCTTTTCCCGCCTCATAGCCACCGTTGTAAACATAACGCTCCACGTCTCCAGGCCACAGTGCTTCGGCATCCGCGGTTCGCGCCAATCCCTGATAGTAATCGAACACCGTAGTCGCGCTTCCAGCTCCGTCGCTCCGACCAGCCACCTTCAGCTTGAACCGATAGCCGCGACGATAAACGACGCCGTGCTCGTAGTCGTACTCGGCCGGAACCGCGAAAGCGCCCAAATCAAACGCCACTTTCCGTTGCACCGTCGAAAACGTGGCCGTCACTTCGTCCGAATGGCCATCAGGGCGCGTCGTAATCAGCGTTGCCGTCAGCTCCTCCTTTAAATCCAGCAGAGGGTTTGCGTTTACGGTAAGGTTGTTCGCTCGTCCCGGAAAAATGGAATAATAAGGTGCGGTCGCCGAGTTGGCCGTCCCATTCACCAGAACTTCAAAATTGTCCTCTGACTGCGCCGCGCGCGCACCGACCTCGCTGCCGATTAAGCAGAGACTGCAAACCGCGAGATGGAACGAGATCGATGCGAGGAAGGGCTTCATCTGGGATAATTCTTTATGGGACCTTCGCCTAAAACTCCGATCTGACGCCAAGCGTGACGATGGTACCAAAATTCTGAATCCGAATCGGTCTGGCATATTCGGGGACGTCGGGTCCGCTGCGCAACTGGCGCTTGGGGTTACCGCTGAGATTGCGCGCGCTACCGAAGAAGGACAATCGCTTCATCATACGATATTCGAACGAAAGGTCCGAGGTGATTTGCGGGGCGACATACGCAAAAGTATCGGGCGGGATGGTCGCACTCGGCGCAACGCGGGCTCCCGTGACTTTATAGGCGTAAGCAACATTGAATTTGATGGAGACCCGCTGGCGCAGGTAGCTCACCCCCCAATTGAGATTCTTGTGCGCAAACGGAATAAAGTCAGCCGCGCTGTCGCCCTTGAGCCGGGTGATGGTTGCGTTACCGAAAACCTGAAAGCCCTTCGCCCAATCCGGCAGAAAAAAAAGCGACTGGCGCCAACTGGCTTCATAGCCCTCGATCGACGCCTCTCCGAAGTTCGCTTTGCTCAGAATCTCGTAATCAAGATAGTCGTCCGACAGGCCGAGGTCGGCGAGCAGTTCAGACGTCGCGTCGATCTGGGTCGCACCAAAAAAGTCTTTGATCTTTTTGCGAAACAATCCGAAGGAGACAACCGCTCCCTTGATATTATAAACTTCAAATGAAAGGTCGTAATTATCTGCCGTCCACGGTTTCAGCCCTGTATTGATCACCGAAATAGTTCGCACGATCGAGGCCGATTCCGGGTCGGTGATCGAAATGCCGGGGATAATCTCGGACAATCGTGGCCGACCGATTGTCTGGGCGAAGGCCGCCCGCATCACGAGCGTATCCGTAATATAATACGTCGCATTGAAGCTCGGGTAATAACCTTGGTAGTCCTTGCGCGCCTCCGCTCCGCGTGTCGTGTAGCGTAACTTCGCCGATTCAAGCGCATTGGTCGACACCGGAATCGCCCGGCCATTCGCGGCCCGCAGCAAATTTCCCGCCGCATCCTGCCGATACGTCGCCCGAACATCGTCGAGCAAACCGAAACCGTGATCCTGCGTCTTCTCGAAGCGCACGCCCCCCACGAGCCATAACCGGTTCTGAAAAAATTTCATGTCGCCGCGTACGTACGCAGCGGAAATTGTTTCCTCCAGAAACTTGGAGTTGGTCGCCCCGGATGTATAGGCCGCCGCCTCGTTTAGTACAAAATACTCGGGATTCTTTTTATAGAGGTCGTAGAATTTAGCCGGGCTTACCCACTTCGCGTTGAGCGTGCCGCTGAAGAGTGCCTGGGAAGACTCGATTTCGTTAACGAGATCGAGGTTCTTCACCAGACGGGCGCTGGCTCCGCCGGGCGGCGTGAACGTCCACGTTTTTATCTGCGCCGTATTATCCTTTTCCTGTTGATTCACACTAAACCCGGTCTTGATCGAGGTGCGCACTGGCAGGGGTAAATCACGACTGAGATTCATCGCGACCTGGCGCATCGTGGACTTGATTTTATTGGGACTGCTGGTCGGCGCCCCAACCGTGAATTCACCGGAATCATACGGATCGACCCGTTTTCCAGTGCGGTCCACGGCCGAAAACAACGGTGCCCGCCGTGAATAAACGCCCTCCAAACCGTCCGCGCGCAGCACCAACTGTCCTAGCTGCGTCGAGCCGATCGAATTAAAGAATCCATGATCGATGTCTTTGCGTTGGTCCCAACTGCGGGAGGAACTCACGCTGCCATCAATTTTATATACATAACCGTCGTGGATATAGTTAAGCTTCGCCGACGACGTTCCTCGCGTGCGATCGCCCCATGTGACACTCTGTCGGATTGTGTCGTTGCCCGCCGCCGCGCCCTGCGTGAATGAAGCATTTCCGGTCGCATTGGCTCCAAAAATCGCCGTCACCACATCCTGCCGTGAGGGCGTGTTGATCTGAACGTGATCGAGGTTCAACCGGATCGAGTTGGTGCGATTTAGTCTCCAGTCGAAGGTCGTTGATAAAAGATGCCGCTCAGTAACCTGCAAGGCGTGTTGCAGCGTCGGCGTCGTTTCCACCCCGCGGACCAAATCCCACACGGAAGTATCCGCATCCATGTCGTAAACGCGCTTCGAGGTGCTGCCGTTGACCGTAAACGCGAAGGATTTATTCACTGGATGGGAGTACGAAATATCGAGACCGGGCTGAATGGCGCGCACGTGAGTCTTGTCATCGGTCCCGACCCGTTCGCTGATGCCCGGCGGTTTGAGTCCGGCCGGTGAATTGTAGCCCAAGTAGGTGCTGATTTTCAAACTGCGAAAGGGAAGGCTGAAGCCGCTCTTGCCGATGATATTGATTGTACCCCCAACCGCATTGGCGGGTCGGTCCGGAGTTGGCACCTTGGTCACCTCGATGCGATCGATGCTGCCCGCGAAGCTCGCCGCGAGATCGAATTCGCGATCGGCGGCCGGGGAGGAAATTTCGGCCCCGTCCATCAGAAAGACCACCCCGCTCGCCGGCATCCCACGAATCGACAATGAGCCGGCAGTCTGGGGACCAAAGGTCACCGCGATGCCGGGCGTATATTTGAGATACTCTCCGATGTTGCCATCGCCCAGGTCGCCGACTTCGTCGAGCACGACCACATTCTTAATATTTGGTGCATTCTTCTGCTCGTTGATCGCCGCCGCTTGCGCGCTGAGGGTCGTCGCTTCGACCAAAAAGCGCTCCAGTTTAACAACACCTCTTTCCGATGCAGCCTGCCCTTGCGGCAACCGAAGTTCGAAGTCCTGGCGAGCGACCGCATCGGACTTCACCCGAAGCCCCACGGACTTGCCCTCGAAGCCCGAGTACGAAACCCGCAGCCGCACGTCGCCGACCGGCACGTTTGCGAGGCGGTATTCGCCGTTGTCATTGGTCAAGGCCTCGGCACTGGACCCTTCTAACGCCACTCGCGCGTTGTTCAGGTAGTTACCGGTCGAGGCGTTAAGAACGCGACCTTCGATGACGCCAGCGCCAGCGACTTCGGCGCTATTCATGGGCTGCGCCGAGGTCAACGAGAGGGCGATCCAGCCGAGCACGAGAGCAAGGGGATTTTGGGATTTAGCAGGCATTTGGGTGTCACTGATAGGATGCCGGATTTTCAGGGGGATCGGATCCGGAAGGGGTTCAAGGGGAGGCGCATGTTGGGATTGGGATGAGTGAGCCGTAAAAGAGTCGATTTTGAGAGGGCGGCGGGTTCGGATAATGCTGGGGACTTGGGGCGGGGAACGGCTGCGACAGAAAAGGGGATTGCGGGCGCGAATCGAGGCGCTGCTTGCCGTTTGGAGGCAAGCTGCGCGGGGTGGGGGTGTACGGGTGCTGACCTCTGGATCGCTCGGAGTCAAGGAGCCAGCGTTTTTAGAATTGCGGTAAACTCCTAACCGGGGGTCGGAACCCCTTGCGCGGACGCGCCACCAACGACAACCCACACGGCCTTCGGCATTATAACTGATAGACGGGCTTAGAAAAATACCCGTGTAAGGACGATGAGTCGCTTGCCTCGCGGAAAGAACCGCTCACCTGCATGCACGATCTGCGGCTATATCGCGGCCTCGCGCACGCTGTTGCTTTTTGTCACGGCCAAAAATCCGATTTTGGGGCGAGGGCTACCAAGAAACTGGATTTGCGGGGGAGGGGTTTAGTGCGGGAGGCCGCACTGGAGGGCGCGGGGTAGATCGTTATCCGCGGACATGCGGAGTCCCAAAAAGTCTTCGTGCCAGTGGCCCCCTCTCGTTCCGCAGGTGTCCCCACCATAGCTCCGTCGTAGGTCGCGGTGCAGTCTAGGGATCTTTTCTGCCAACGGGTCGAGGGGCCCGCGATTACAGCGGCGTTCGATCTTAAGGCGGACGACATGGCCGGTTCCGCGGCAACACCGATGAGAGTTACCCCGCTTATACCTACTTATCGCCCGCGGGCTCGCGTTTCGTGCTCCAGTAGATCGCGTTCACGAGCAGGCGGCGAAAATTTGCGTCTTGGAAATCTTCGGGCACGCCCATCGAGGTGTAGAAGATGCGGGCGCCCTTGTATTCGTTGACCAGCGTGATCGCTTGGCGGCCTTTGCCGTTGTCGCCGAACTGCAGGACGGTCGCGGTGGGGGCCACGTTTTTGTAGAGCTTGCGGGAGGTGAAGGGCCGCACGCCTTTCAGCACAGGGTGCGTACTCTGCTCGGGGACGTTGGTGACCTGCACGAGTTCGTCGCCGTAGTGGCCGCCGTAGTCGTTCCCGAGGACCTTGTGATCGAAGAAGGGCACGTCGGGATTGGCTTTCTCGCCCCAGGCGTGGCTCGCGGTGCGCAAGCCGACGATGGGTTTGCCGGCTTCCCAGTGGGCGCGGACCAGCTTCATCTGTTCTTCGGGCAGCGTGAGGCGGCGGGCGAACACGATCATCAGGTCGGCTTTCGCGAGGGCTTCGAGGTTCGGCAGGGTCTTGCCTTTGTCCTTACCCCACGAGGCGGTGACCACGATGCCGCGTTTCTGGAGGTCGGCGCTGAACTCTTGCAGCGAGGGTTCCGATTTATACTCTTCTGACCCGGAAATGATGTGAACTTTGAGCGGCGCGGGAGCTGGGGCGGCGAAGAGCGAAGTGGCGAGCAGGCCGGCGAGCAGCGTGAAGGTGGTGAGGATTTTTTTCATGGGAGATAACGGGACGACGGAAAGTGGGGTGGGAGCGAGCGGGGCGGAACGGAGCGATGCGAAAGCGCGCGGCGCGGTCAAGGAAGGGAGTTGATGGTGGCGTAGATCGTCTGGTCGATCGACGCGCCGTCCGCGGCCTTGAGTTTCACGGCGAAGACGAGGGGCATGAGAATGTCTACGACGGTCTCGCCGGTTTCCGCGTCCTTGGTGGTGCGATGCTCAACGCGCTCTTCGTCGATCTTGGGCAAGGCGATGTCGAGGGTGCGCGGCGTGCTGAGGGTGACGGCGCCGAGGGTGACAGGTGAGGTCGTGCGCTTTTTGTCGGCCTCGCGGGTGACGGTTACGGCACCAGCCTGCACGGAAGCGGGGTCGATGTCGCAGGAGAGGGTGAGACGGAGGCCGGTGCGGGTGGCGGCGACGTTTTGAATGAGGTGACTTGCCTCACCCGTGTAGCGCACGCGATAAAAACAGCCGTCGTAGTTGGCCTTGGTGTCCCAGCCCTTCAGGCCGACGGTGTAGATCTGACCGTCGACGGGGCTGACGCGACTGCGCATGAGACCGGCCTTGAAATCGAAGGGCAGGCGGATCGCGAAACCGTTGGGGAACGGGGCGACGTCTTGCACGGAAACGGTGAACATCGCGCAATGGGAGTAGGACGTGTGAAGGACGGAGCCACCGAGGGGACCCCAGCGCTTCGCGTCCGACCAGACCTGACCGGTGCTGGAGGCGTCCACCGAGGAGGGGAGAATCATCACCATGGGAGTGTTGCGGGACTTCTCGTAACCGAACGACGCGCCTTCGCGCACGAGGGAGAAACCGTTGTAGATGGATTTGCCGCTGGGGTTGTCCGAGACGGTGATCCAGTCGTTTGGGCCACCAGCGCCCATGCCGTTCGGATGGCGCATGTCGCCGGCGATGGTCTCGGCCTTTTTGCCATCGGGGCTGAGGCGCACGACGGCGGCTTTGTGCGGGGTTTTGCGGCCTGACTTCGAGTAGTAGAAATTCCCGGCCTTGTCGGTTTGGAGCTCGAAGATGAAGGCGTGATAGCTCGCGCCGATCTCGCCCGGCTCATTGTAGAAGGATTCGTAGAAGTCCGCCTCGCCGTCAGTGTTCACGTCACGCAGGCGGACGATGCGATCGCGGCAGCGGACGTAAACGGTGTCGTTGACGACGCGCAAGCCGAGGGGCTCGTAGAGACCGTTGGCGAAACGCGACCACGAGAGCTGGTCGGGGTTCGCTTTGTCGGGGGTGACGATCCACACGTCGCCGCTGAGCGTGGAGACGGCGATGCGACCATCCGCGAAGAAGTCGACGGCACTCATCCGCATCCAGCTGCCCCAGGGGTTGCCATAGGGCAGGGTGAGCTCGTCGGCCGTGTAGCCGTCGATGGATTTACCGCGGACCACGGTGGTCTGCACCGCCTCCGGCCAGCGGCGTGGCCCACCGCGGGTGAGAGCGGTGAGATCGGGTGTGGCCGAGCGGGACTTTGCGTCGAGGGCGCGCTGGAAACCGAACCACAGCGTGAAGCGGCGCGGCTCGGCCGATTTCGGAATCGTGAGCCAGAGCACACCGTCGGCATCGGACGTGAATTCGAGACCGGCCGTCTCGCCATTGAGCGCGGCGTGGAGGGTGCGCGTGCCTGCGGTGAGAGCGGCGATGGTGGCGGTGGTGAACGTCGAGTTGAGTTTTCCGCCGGCTACGCGACCGACGCGACAAAAGAGAGGGGATTCGCCTGCGGCGATTTCGAAGGAGCGCGAGAGCGCCGAGCGATCGAGGAGGGCGCCGGGCAGCTCAAGGATGCGGCGTGAGGCGACCTCGTAGTTGAGGAGGACTTGGTCGCGGTGGAGATAGTGACCGTTAAACGTCACGGTATTGGCCTTCGCTGGCGCATTCGCGCTACCGGTCCGCCAGCCATCGGCGCCGACGTCGGTGAAGATCGGCGCGCCGCCGGGTGTGAGGCTGTGTGCGCCCTTGTAACTGGTGTGATGGGAATTCGAGATGTCGGCGAGACGGTCGGCCCAGAGGCCGGAGATCGAGAGGCGGGCGGTGTCGTAGCAGATCACGGTTCCGCCGGGCAGCATCACGGCGAGCGCTTTCTCGGTTGTGCCCTTGTAGCGGACGGCGTTGGGTTTTTCGTCGGGGTCCTTTGTCACAGCCATGCTGTGCGCTTGGGCGGGGCCGTACAGCATTTCCTTGCCCATCTTGCCGTCGCGCATGCCGGGCGGGATCACGATGGCGGGCATGGCGGTCGCCTGTTTGTGGGCGTCGGAGTCTGCGCGCTTCTGGAGTTTGGCAAAGTAATCGTCGGGCAGCGCAGCGTGTGGTTTGGCGTTCTGTTTGATGAATGTCTCGCGGATATAATGCACGACCTGGTGGCGCTGTTGTGCGCTGAGCACGGCGTCGTAGCGAAACATCAGGCCGTTGCCGTAGCTGACGGTTTTCCAGAGCGCATAGGGATCGGCGCCGAACTTGAGGTCGTCCTTCGCGAAACGACGCGCGAGCGGGTTCTGCGTGAGGTTTCCATCGGAGCCATGGCACGCGACGCAGTGCTCCGTGTATAATTTTTTACCCGCAGTGAGATCGTCGGCATTGAGGCTCTTGATCGCCGTCACGTGGTCAAAAGATGGAGGAGGCGGCGGTGCCGCGAAGGCGAGGGGGATGAACCTGACGGCGAGCAGGCGGGCGGGGAGACGCATGGGAAAGAGAGAGGGAGAATTCAGGGCGGAGCCTCAGAGGACACGGAGCCCAGCCGCAGAGGGCACCGAGCTAGGCAGGGTTTGCTGCCCGGTGAACGCTGGGTCCGAGCTCTGTGTGCTTTGTGTCAAAAATATATCCACCCTGCAGATTAGAGCGAACCGCGCAGGCCGAAGTCGAAGCGCCGGCTGGTCTGGCTGACCGTTTGCGGCTGGCTGGGGCGGGCCTGAAACTGGATCGGCGAGTTTTCAAAGAGATTCGAAATGTTCATGAACAGGCTGAAGCGCTTCGTGAGCCGATAGCTCGAAGTAATGTCGATGGACGTATCGGCCTCGGTGTAACGCCAGGCTTCGGTCGTTTGCGGATCCCACGACGACAAACGCTCGGCCTGATGTTGCATCAAAATACGACACGAAAGGGCGCGGCCCGAATACGAGACGCCCGCGTTAATCATCTTCGGGACAAATCCCGGGATGTTGCTGGTGATCGAGCCATCCGGCGTCGAATAATTCCCTTGGGTGTCGAGCAGAGTGAGATTCGCGAAAACGCCGAAACGATTCAGCCAGCCGGGTAGAAACGTGAGCTGCTGACGGTAGTCGAACTCGATACCCTTCACCCAAGCCCACGCGATGTTGCCCGTGGTGTTCAATCTCCAGCCGTCATACGCGGACGCAAAGCCGTCGTCGGGTCCAATCACGCGCGAGACGTTGAAGATGAGGTCGTCGATCGTCTTTCGGAAAATGTTAATGCCAAAAATGCCGCCGGACTTCAGGTAATACTCCGCGCCGAAATCAAAGTTCTTCGTGTATTGAGGTTTCAGGTTCGTGTTGCTCATCGTGATCGTGCGGGTCGTCGGCTCGATCACGGCCTCGGGGAGGATGTTCTTCCACGGCGGCCGGCCAATCCCGGTCGTGAACGCGCCGCGGAAGACGAGGTTGTCCACCGGCTCATACTTCACGTGGAAATGGGGAAACACGTTGTGATAGCTGCCGGTGCGCGTCTCCTTGCCGGCCCATTCGTTGACGGTGCCCGCAACGCCGTGCGTGCGGTTGCGCACCGTGGCCGTGCCTTTCGCCTGCGTCCATTCTGCGCGCCCGCCCGGCAGGAGCGTCCATCGACCAAGGCGCGCCGTCGCCATCACGTAGGCTCCCTCGATGCGCTCGCCCGCGTGGCCGTTGTGCTCGTTCTGCTTCTGCGCGAAGAGCAACACATCCTCCCGCCACAGGTTCGACTGCTTCACCAAGCTCTCGCGGACGCGCTTGATGTCAGGAATCAACGACGAGGGATAGAGCCCAAACGGATTGATCGACGACGTCCCCACCAGATCCGCGTTCTTGCCGAGGTAGCTATATTGGTGCTCGCCGCGATCGATGTCGCGGACGACCTCACGGTAGCGCACGCCGGTTTTTAGCGTGACGGGAATCCGCGTCCGCAGCGCGTGCTCCACGTCGAGCGCGAGCCCGACCTGTTCTTCAATCTGCCGCGCGTCGAGTTGCTGCATCAGATTGACCGTGCCCACCGCGTCCACATTCGTCGGCAACGTGCCGCCGGTGAAAGTCACCTCCGGGTGCAGGAAATCCTTCGTGCGATCGATGCGGACATTCGAGCCAGTGATGTCGAACTGATAGGTGCCGAGGCCGTCGGGCCACTCGCGGCGCTTCGCGTTGCCCCATGAATAGGAGGCGCTGAATTCGAGCTTCGTGTCCACGAGTCCCGTGTAGCGGCCCCCAAAATTGGCCGAGTAGGTTTCGCGAGTCTGATCCTGACCGCGGGCGTTGTAGCGCAACTGGCGAACATGGAGGAAATCCGTGATGGTTTCCGTGAACGTGTTCAGGACGCCGCCTTCGCCGCGGCCGGCGGGAAACGCGACGATGTTGCCGTTCGCGTCGCGCAGCGGGACGGCACCGTTGCTGTTGCCCTGGCCTGCAAGCACCCGATCCGGTGCATACCAGAACCGGCCGACGGGATCGAAAACAAGGACGTGATTGCGATTGGTCAGCCGCCAGTCGGCGGTGTCCGCGTGCGAAAAGCGGTGCTGATAGAGCAGGCTGAGCTGCGTCACGAGCGTGTCGCGCGGCTTGAAATCAAACTTCAAGCCCGCCCCGGTGCGATCCTCGTATTTGATTTCCTGCGCCGCGCGAAAACTGCTGACCGGCATTTGCTTCCCGGCCGTGAGCCCGGGAATCAGATTCGTGAAATAGTCGGTCACGATCTGCTCGGTGTTGGAGTAGCGGCGATTGTGGTTGAGCGTGAGCGAGTAGCCGAGCCGGCGGCTGTCGCCGAGGATGTCGCTGTGCTCGAAACTGCCGAGGTAGCCCAGCTTGTTGATCTGGTAGCTCGGGCTGGCGATACCGCCGACGGAGTAACTTGTCCGGCGGCCTTTCCGATCGAGCGCGCTCTTCGTGATGAGGTTGATCGTGCCGCCGACAGCGTCGGCGTCCATGTCCGGCCGTGGCGATTTCGTGACCTCGATGCGCTCGATCATGTCGCCGGGGATTTGGTTGATGTCCACGCTGCGCGTCGTGCCCGAGGCGGTGGCATCGCTCGGCGTCGCGAGCGCGCCGCCGTCGACGCGCACGAGATTGAATTCGCCCGCGATGCCGCGGATGCCCGTGCCGCCGGTCATACCCGCGAGCCGGCTGATGCTCAGGCTGCCATCGGCCATTTCGCCGAAAGTTTTCGAGGAAACGACATCGACAACATTCGTGGCCTGGCGCCGCAGCATAATTTCGTCGGCCTCGCCGCGGCGGAAGTTGACGACGAAGGCATCCATCGCGACCGGTCCGGACGAGAGTTCGATCCGGATGGCCGCCTCTTGGCCCAGCATCGCTCGCACCGGCCGCGAGGTGGAATCGAACCCAGTGTAGGAAACAACGAGGACGTGGTCTCCGGCCGGGACGGAACGTAGCCTGAAATATCCGCCACGTTCGCTCGTCGCCGTCAGCGTGGTCCCTGCGAGCACGATTCGGGCGTTTTCAAGGGGATCACCGGTGGCGTGATCAATTACTTGGCCGCGAATGGTCCCCATCTCGGAGTACGCGGTCGTGCCCTGCGGCCCGGAGGGATTCTGTGCAAATGGCTCGGGCGCGATGGCCAAGGCGTTTAAGCAGGCGAGCAGTAAGGCCGGTTTCGTTGAGTTCATGGGGTTTGGGGCAGGGATGGGAAAAGATGCTGGAGCGCACGTTCGTGAGTAAACTGAATGGGCGGCTCGGACGTTTTCGACAGAACGGGACGAAGAAAACCAACCATTACCCTCGAGCAGGCAAAGGGGGTAAGGAGCAGGCAAAAAGGGGTTTTAATGTTTGATGTGTCGCCCACTTCTTCCGCAGGAGAGATCTCGGCATGGCGCAACATTGAACATTAAAATCCCGTCCGACTTGGTCCACCGGAACGGAGCGAGCGCCGACAGCGGCGTCCGCTGCGAGTGCGCGGGCGGGCGATGCAGCCATCAGCGCCATCGCACCCGCCTGTTGGCCCGCGCGCCGCATGAATTCAGCGCGGGTGAGCTGTGGTGTTGGACTCATCCTCGGAAAGGGCATCAGAACCGCCCGCTCACGCCGATGGTGATCGTCGTGCCGGTGATATAGGTCTGCTGCATCTGGTCGGGGATGCCGCGATAGAAGCCCTGCGGTTCGTTGAAGACGTTGTCCACGTCGCACGTGAGCGTGAGGGTCCGGCGGACTCTGTAGTCCATTCCGAAGTTCACGATCGTACGTTCAAAGCAGTAACGATTTCGGCCGAGCGTGCCGGCCGAATAACCGTTGATGTAGTCGCTCGTGTAGTTAAGAGATGCGCGTGTGCTGAAGCCGCGATAGCGCCACGAAAGACTCGCGTTGCCCGTGCGCGGGATGAAGTTCGCGACTTCGTTGGTGCCCCGGGGAACGGTGCCGCCGAAATCTCCCTGCGTCTCGAGCCAGGTGTGATTGGCGGCGAACGCGAGGCCCCTGAATGGGCCGGGTAAAAACGTGAATTGCTGCTGATAGCTGACCTCCCAGCCTTTAACGAGCGCGCTACCGGCATTCGCCGACGTGAGGATGCGATAGCCAACGAACTCACCGTTGTAGCCGTTGTCGTTTCCGCCTGCGACAATGCCGTTTTCGATCCCGCCCACGATGTAGTCCTTGATCGATTTGCGGAAGTAACCGACGGAGAAATTGCCGACCGGCTCGAAATAATAGTCGAGCGACGCGTCCCAGTTTTGCGCGGTTTGAGGCAGCAGGCTCGGGTTGTTGATGGTGAGCGTCTGCTGTGTCTCGTTGAATGTCTCGTTGGGGAGAAAGCGGCTCATGGAGGGGCGCCCAAAGCTCGTGGACCAGCTCAAGCGGGCCTTGAGATCGCGCGTGACATCGTGCGTGATGTGCGCGCTGGGAAACGACTTAGTGTAGCTGCCGTCGAGCTCGCGACGCGTGCCCGCGTAGTCGCGCGCGGCGGCACCGGCGGGATTGGCGGTGCGTTCGGCGGTGGTGCTGGCAACGCGCGCCCGCACCCAGCCGTAGCTTTCCGTTTCGGTCTGCTCGGTGCGGACGCCGGTGAGATAGCCGGTGCGTCGGAGGAAACCCTCGCGCCCGAATTTTCCCTCTGCCATGACGTAGCCGGCCGTGACGGTCTCGCGGACGGCCTGCGAGCCGGTGTATTTCAATTCTTCAGCGAAGTAGAGATCCTCGGCCCAAAGCGTCGGGTCGGCCGGCTCGCGGTTTTTGATAAACGCCGCGGACTCCCATTGCGGGATGCGGCGACCGGTCTTCTCCGTGTCGAAGAGCCGAATCGTCGGATCGGCGGGCAGCGCGGTGGCGCCGCGGTAATTCCAGCGACGCGAACGATTCATGTGATCGACGGCTTGCTCACGCCACTGGCCGCCGGTCTTGAGGGCGATCGGAAAGGATGTCGAAAAGGCGTAGCGCGCGTTGCCGCGAAGTTCTTTGGCGCGGTGATCCTGATTGTTGTGGCGCGTGCTGAGCCCATTGGGCGCGGGACGATAGTTAGCCGGGTTCGTGAAGTCGGCGCCCTCGGTCTGGACGAAGCGTGGATAAAGATCCGACTGCGTACGATCGAGGATCCAGCCGACGTTCGTGATGCGGTTGTTGAGCACGCCGCCCTTGCCGTTAAGGGCGTTGACGCTGGCCTTGCTCCAGTAGGCGTTGTAGTCGAGCTTCAGCTGGTCGATTTGGTGCTCGGCGCCGAAGTTCACGTTGCGCAAGCGTTGCAGGAAGCCGAGCTCCGTCATGGTTAGATCAATCGTCGAGCCAGTGGCGGCGCGAACCTGCGTGATGCGGTCGGTATAGCCGGGCACGATCCCGGCGGTGCCGGTAGTGCCCACGGTTTGGGCGGCGAAAGCGCGCGTCTCGTAGCGGCGCTGGTAAGGCTCGTTGTTGTTGCCGCCCTGTAAATTCACCGAGAACTTGGATGCGGGCGAGAAGCGGTATTCCACCTTCACGTTGCCGCTCTCCTGTTTACGGTTGTTGATGTTCTCCTGCGTGCGGTAATCCCAGAGATACGCCGGCTGGGCGGTGGTATTTTGGAAATCGCGTGTGGTGTAGAATGCGCTCGAGGCATTTTCGCTATAAAAGAGGTTGAGGGCGATGCCAAGGTTGCGGTGGCCACCGAGCAAGCCGAACACTTCCTGGTAACCGAGATTGATCAATGGATGCGCGCGGTGACCGTCGCGCAACGGGCCGTGCTCGAGGAACGGTGGCGCGAGGCGCGTGGCGAACCGGTAGCTCACGCGGCGTTTTTCCGACATGTTTAGGGAAGAGCGTGTCTTGAGGTTGATGGTGCCACCCATCGAGTCGGCGCCTTTGTCGGGCGTGTGGCCTTTGGTGAGCTCGACCGACTCGAAGAGCGCGCCGCTCAGGGTGTGCATCTGGAAATTGCGATCCATGCCGCCTTGGTTCGCGATCAAGCCGCCGTCCATATTGATCGAGTTGAGGCTGTTGCCCATGCCGCGGACGGAGATCCCGGTCACGTTGCCTTCTTGGTCGAGGAAACCGGATACACCGGGCAGCCGGATCGCCATTTCGCCGGCGCTGAGGTTGGGCAGGTTGCCGAATGAATCGGTCGCCACGACATTCTTGAGATTGGGCGCGTTGCGTTGCGCCGTGATCGCGGCGGCGCCTCCCTCCCGCTCACCCGTCACCTTGAACGCATCCAGTTTGTAGATGCCAGTCGTGAGATCGAAGTCCCGGGTCGTGCGCTGGCCGGCTGCAACGGTCAACTTAGCCCGAATCGGGTCCAAGCCGGTGTAGGAGACGACAACTTCGTGCGTGCCCGCGGGCACACCCGTGAGCACGTAGCGGCCCGTGGGATCGGCGAGTGTGCCGAGGCCGACTTGCGGCAGCTCAATCTTCGCGCCTTCGAGCAAGTTGCCGGTGACGCTGTTGCTCACAGCACCGCTTACCGTGCCGGAGCCCGTCTCGGCAGCGAAGCCCTCAGTGAAAATGAGAAATAGCCAGATCAAAAGGACGGCGGTGGGGTAGTTGGGTTTCATGGGTGAATCGCAGCGGTGGGGAACGGAGACTGCGACGGAAAAGGGGGGGGCGGGCGCGAATCGAGGCTCTGCTTGCCGTTTGGGGGCAAGCGGCGCGGGGTGGGGATGAACGGACGCAGACCTCCGAATCGCTCCGAGTCAAGGAGCCAGCGTTTTTAGAGTTGCGGCAAACTCCTAACCGGGGGTCGGAACCCCTTGCGCGGACTTGCCACCAATGACACCGACGGCCTTCGGCACAACGCAGGTCAAGTGAGCCGAAAGAGTTTTATTGGGCGCGCTCGTGGGCGCTCGCGAGTTCTCGCGCGACGCGGAAGGCAATTCCTGGATTCTTCACGCCGAGGACGTCCGCCAGCTTGCGGAAACCCTTGCCGCCGGTGTCAGCGCGCCATGTCGCGACACGCTCTATTTAGTCGACGGGCACGGCAGTGCTTGGCCGGCCGAGCTTCACGCCGCGGGCGCGGACCGACTTGAGGCCGCTCAGGGTGGCTTCGCGGATCGCCTGAGTTGAGACTCGTGAGTAGAGGGCGACTCTCATAGCACCCGCTCCATACCCTCGAGACCTCGCTTCGTAAAACCACTATCTGTCGCAAACGGTGCTTTTTGAATCACAAAAAACAAAGCCAAGCGCCCTGTGGTCTCAAAAGTGGTCTCACAACTTTCGGTCTCACGTCGAAATCCAGCCAAACCCCGCCCAAAACCCCGCGCTATAGCCGCCTAGCCCTGTTACGTAAGTACATATTGCGCAGCAAAAAGCCCAGTCAGAGTGATCTGAACTGGGCTAGGCTTAACAATGGGGCGGCCAACGGGACTCGAACCCGCGACCCCAGGATTCACAATCCTGTGCTCTAACCAACTGAGCTATGACCGCCGTAAAATGAGGAGCGCGAAAGGTCACGAGCCGCGCCGTGAGTGTCAATCCCTTCTTCCCTCATTTACGTTGCTCGATGACAGGTGCGTTTCAGGTTCACCATCGAGCTAGGTCGCGACTGCACCTCGTCGCTTTTAAGATCGCTCGCGGCCGTGGCTTGACGCCGATCCAACGGTTCACGTCCCCACCCAACGCAAACTCCCGCTCAATCTTCGGCGCATCGCGGTCTTGTTGGCCAAACTGAGGCCCGATGTCGTCGCGTTGCAGGAGGTCGACGAGTGTTCACGGTGTGAAGGTGCCTCGAATGAGTGGACACAGGCAACCGAGTTGACGGGTAGTTGTTTGGTCGCTTTTGGCGACCATGTTCCTCATTACCGTTGCGGTGCCCTTCTCCGCGCGCCTGCTGTTCCGCTAGAAATACAACCCGTGAAGATCAAAGCCCACCCGCCGCGATGAACCGCGAATCCTCGACTGCACATCGCCCGTGCGTGGCCCTAACGAAAGTCAATTTATGAACTCCAAGCCCAAAAAATCCAATCGGCCGGCCGGCCTCCACCCACTCTACTCCGAAGATGCTCGGCGAGCGGATGAACTGGTCTGGGGTCGCCGCGCAGATACCGTCAGCCGGCGGGGCTTTCTCGGTCGGCTCGGGCTCGTCTCCATGTCCGCCGCCGTGGGCGCGAAAATCGTCTGCGGCGACAAGCTGCCCTCGGGTTTCATCCCGGCCGCACTGGCGCAATCCACCGAGCCATTTCAAATCGTCGGCAAAGAAGGTCTCAATGTGATGAACGACCGTCCGCTGGTGGCGGAAACGCCCGCGCACTTGCTCGACGATGCCATCACGCCGGCGAAGCATCTCTTCATCCGCAACAATGGTCTCGCACCCACGCCCGAGATGCTCAATCCCGACAAATGGACGCTGGAGATTGCCGGGGAGAGCTGCGAGAAGCCGACGACATTTTCGCTCAAGGAGCTGCAGGAAAAATTTCAGCCGCACACCCTGCAAATGGTGCTCGAGTGCGCCGGCAACGGACGCAGCGAGTTCAATCCGCCCGCCTCTGGGAACCAGTGGACGACCGGCGGCGTGGGTTGTCCGCAGTGGACTGGCGTGCGGCTCGCCGATGTTTTGCGGCACTGCGGTGTGAAAAAGAATGCCGTTTACTTGGGCTACTACGGCGCGGACGTGCATCTGTCCGGCGATCCGAAAAAATCGGCTATCTCGCGCGGCGTGCCGATGAAAAAGGCGCTGGAGGATGAGTCGCTGCTCGTCTTTGCCATGAACGGCGAAGCACTGCCGTTGCAACACGGCCATCCACTCCGCCTCATGTTCGGCGGTTGGGCTGCGTCCACTTGCGGCAAGTGGGTGCAGAAAATCGTGGTCCGCGATCGCGAGCACGATGGTGAAAAGATGGCCGGGCACTCCTATCGGATGCCGCGTCATCCCGTGGCCCCCGGCACCAAGGTGCCGGCTGAAGACATGGTTGTCATCGAAGCCATGCCGGTGAAGTCGCTCGTGACCTTTCCGAAATCCGGCTCCAGTCACCCTTGGGCAGAGCCACTCACCGTGCGCGGACATGCGTGGGTGGGTGAAGGCGCCGTGGCTTCTGCGGAGGTGTCGTTCGATTTCGGCATCAGCTGGCGCAAGGCGGAACTCGACAAGCCCGCGAATCGCTACGCCTGGCAGCAGTGGCGCACCACGGTTGCTCTTCCCAAGAAGGGTTACTACGAAATCTGGGCGCGTGCGGTCGATGGCCAAGGCCGCTCCCAACCTATGATCCTGCCGGGTTGGAATCCGGAAGGTTACTTGAACAACTCCTGCCATCGCATCGCCATCCAGGCTGTCTGACCATGCGCTTCCTTTGCCTCATTACCGTTACCTTTCTGACCGGCCTCGCTTTCGCAGCGAACGAAAAGGTGCCGCTCGATCCGACGACCGGCATGAAAATGGGAGCGGATTGGGAAATTGTGCGCAATCACTGCATCGCCTGCCACTCTCCGCAGACCATTTTGCGCCAGCGCGCCACCGAGGCGAACTGGACCTCGACGCTCGAATGGATGCAAACCAACGGCGGCCTCTGGAAGCTCGATCCCGCCGTGCAGAAAACGATCATCAAATACCTCACCACGCATTACGGGCCCGGCGATAGCGGGACCTACCGCCGTCCCCCCATCCCCGCTACGCTGATGCCGCCCAATCCCTATGCCACCGACGCGAGACTCGAGGCCGAAGCGAAGAAGCAAGAGGGACTACGTCCACGTCCGCCAGCCCCCCGATGAGGGGACGCTTTGAGCCGTCGACAAGTGTCGGCAGGGCCCTGTCGGTGGCGTGCCACGAGCCCTCTCGCATTGCAACGAAGGTAGAACCGCGCCGCGCTCGATGGACTGCGATGGTCCAAGACTAGCCGCAGTGTCATCCAGCCGGGGGCAGGCCAGTCCGGAGTTTTCATTCTGCAGTTGTGACTGCTCAGTCGGCTATTTTTAGGTGCCCGACGCGGAAAGCGACATCCATCCAGAGCCGTCGCGGCGAGCCGGTGGCACCGACGCGCAGGACCGTGCGCTGCTGAACGGCGGAGCGGCAGAAAAAAAGGTGCCGCCACCGGCCCCCGAAACGCTCGCGCGTTCCGCTAAAAATTCCAGTGAGGCGGCACGCGAAAGTGGCTGCCAGGACCAATCGGCGAAGCGCAGGAGTTGGACTCGGTTTCGGTGGATTATTTTCAGCGGGGATTAGCGAAGATGAGCGTTTCACTGGATGGGGTGCGTCCACTCGCTGGTGCTCGCGGCTACACGACGCGCTCACGCTTGCAGCTACCCCACCTGCTGGCGCTTGCGGCGACGGGCGCGCTTCAGAACTTAAACGCGCTCGTGAACGAATAGGTGCGCGGCTCCTTCAGGGTGTAAACGGCGGTGTTCGGCGTGTGTTTGCCGTCGCGGGAGTCGACGTCGATCAGCGGGTAAACCGTGTTGTGATCGAGAACGTTGCGGACATTCAACTGGAGGCGCCAGTCGAGGCGGTTTTTGAAGAGCTTTCGCTTGTAGGTGATCCACGCGCCGAAGTTGGCGTAGGCTGGCGAGGTGTAGGGGGAGGTGGGATCGAGGATGAGTTTGGAGTCTACTGCGAAGCCGTTGATGGCTTTGCCGCGCGCGTTCATGCTGCCTCCGAGGGAGAAGCCGTTGAGCGGCACGCCGGCGATTTTGGCTTCGCGCGCGATGTCGTAGCTTTGGATGAGGTTGAGCGTCCACTTGGAGGCGAAGTTGGACGAGGGGCTGTTTTTGATGGCGGCGAAATTTACGAGGGTGTTTTCAATGTCAGCGATGCGGTTTGCGACGGTGACGCCGTTGGCGGCGAGCCCCTGCCACTCAGGGCGGGATTTGATGAAGGGCAGGTATTCTGAGAAATATTTGGCGACGATGGTGCCGCGAGTGGACGTGGTATTATCTCCGCGAATACTGCCACTCAGCGACGCGCGCCACTGCTTGGTTGCGTTGGCGGTGAGGGCACACTCCCAGCCTTGGGAGGTGGTGGACACCACGTCTGCCCAGGTCGTGCTGATCGAAGAGTAGGGGTAGGTCCGGTATTTTAGATCGCCGGTGGAGGTGGCGATCGCGCCCCACACGTCGTCGATCTGCTTAAAGTTACCGGCGGGATTGGCGGAGATGCTATCGGACGCGTTGACGCTGCTGTTGGTGTAGTAGGTCACGTCGAGAAAGAGACGGCGGTCGAAGAAATTGAACTTGAGGCCGTAGTCCTTGCCCTCGCCGTGGGGATTGGGGAGGAGGTCGCCGTAGATGTCTTTGCCGGCGGCGTTAACCTGGAAATTGTTCGAGGTGTTGTAGCTGAGGCTCACCCACGGCAGGGCGTGGAAGACGCCGCCATGCGAGGCGGTGTGACCGCCGCGGCTGCGGCGGCTGCCGGGTTTGAAGGAGCGGAGGTCGATGCCGGCGGGCCGCGGGGCGAGGCCGTTGGCGTCGCGCGCGGTGGCGAAATCGGCCGGGGCGGCCGTCCAGCCGGTTTGGAGATCGTGGCGCAGCCCGTTGGTGAGGACGATGCGCCCGCCCCAGAAGAAGCTTTGGACGGCGAGGGCGCGAGTGAGCACGATGGATTCGTTGACGCTGGGGCCCTGCTGGGCAACGAAGCCCGGGGTGACGCCGCTGGGGTCGCGAGCGGGCAGCGGGGTGCCGGCGTAGAGGACGGGATAGTTGAGGAAAGTCTGGCCGGCGTTGGTGCCGATTTTGCCGCGCGCGGGGTCGAAGTAGTAGCGGTTTTGGAGGAGGTTGGCGCCGTTGGTGAGTGCGGCGGCGACACCAGTGATGGCGAGCGGGGTGACGTTGTAGAGGTTGTTGTTGCTGGACCACCCCTGCGAATCGCTGTGCTCGAGGAAGACGGCGGCCTGGTGGCGGCCGAGGTAGCGGAGCCAGCTGGGAGAGCGGCGCGTGAAATCGAGATCGTAGGACGCCATCACACGGAGGTTTTCCGCCTCGTTGGGCGCGTCGATGCGGGTGGACTGCGCCTGGCTGTAGAGCAGGCCGACGTTGGGATTCGGCGTGCCGTTGGGGAGCTGGACGTTGGGATCGGCGAAGATCTGAGTGGACTGGCCGACGAATCCGTTCAACGCGACGAGATCGCTGTTAACTTTGTTGTAGGCGACCTCGACGAAGAAATCGCGCGTGATCTGCTGTTCCAGAAAGGCGGAACGGGTGGTGTAGTCAGTCAGCCGGAAAGCGGTGTTGCCGAAGTTGGTAGCGAACGTGGGGTAGAGGCTGTCGTTGATGAGCGAGCGAAAATTTGCGCCGTTGACGGCGTAGCCGTTGGCAAAACTGGGGAGCGCGCTCTGGCCCTGGTTGTTGAGGTTTTGCGCGGGGATGGGCGTGCCGGCGGGCGAGAGCGCTGTCGAGACCAGGCCGGTGAAGACGAAGTTTTGCGTGCCGGCGGGTTTGCCGGTCGTGGTGTTGGCGTAGGTGGGGATCAGCGGCCGGCCGGCGGCAATCCACGGAGAAACGCCGTCGTAGTCAGGCCACGGGCGGACGGCTGGGGCGTTGATCAGGCCCTTTTCGTAGTTGAGGCGGAGCGTGGTCGTCTTGAACGGAGTGACGTTCAGCGTGGCGAAGTGGCGGCGCTGGAAATTTTGCGTGGGAATCCGGAAATTATGCTGCGTCTCGTAGAGCCCAGTGTAGCGGAGCGAGAGAAGATTTTTCTTGAGGACCTGATTGTGATCGAGCGTGCCGCGGAAGGAACCGCGGTTATCCATCTGGTATTCGAGGGAAGAGGTGGTGGTGTTTTTCGCGCGTTTGGTGGAGGAGATGAAGGCACCGGCGGCGTTGCCGAGACCGAAGAGAATGGCATTGGGGCCGCGCGAAAAAGTGAGGGCTTCGGAATTGAAGCGGTCCTGCGGGATACCGTTGGCAAAGAAATCCTGCGAGACGACCGTGGAGGCACCGCCGCGGGAGACGAATTTCGTCGGGATATTAATGAAGTCATTGCCGTTTCCGGTGATGTCGGACGTCGACATGATGAACGGGTCGGTGTTGGGCGCGAAGGCCATCAGATCGTAGATGCTGTTGGCGCCGAGGTCGTCCATCATGCGTTCGGTGAATACGGTGAGCGCCGAGCCGATGTCCTTGAGGTCGGTCTTGAGCCGTGTGCCGCTGAGGGTCTGCGTGGCGAGGTAGCCTTGCTCGGTGCCGGAGTTGACTTGGAAAGGGGAGAGGACGACGGCGTCGCCGGTGGGAGCGGCAGTGGGCGGTGGGCTCTGGGCGGGGAGGAAGGCCGGGGCAAGCAGACC
>CAMATV010000003.1 GCA_945861235.1 Opitutus sp. GAS368 | reverse complement strand
AGGTGGTCGCGGCCGAAATCAAAGACGTCGTCGAGGGTGGTGAGCGTCGCGGTGGCTTCAAGGTCAACGCTGGCGAGCCGGATGACGGGTTCGTCGATGACGCGGAAGAACGCCTCGACGGGCGGGCGGGGCGCGGCGTCGCGGCCGTGCAGGCCGAGGTCGACGGAGATGTTGAGGACGCGCGCGCCCTCGGGGAAATCCATGCCGAGGAAAAAAATATCGGACCATCCGCAGTGGGTGAGATCCATCCGCACGGGGGTGCGCTCGCGCAAGAGCGGGTAGGGTGCGTCGGGGGCCGAGGCTTCGCGCGCGATCAGTTCGGGGCGGACGCGCAGAGGTTGGTCGAGCGGGTGGCCGAGGCGAAACATCCACGCGTTGCCGCGGGTGGAGCGGACGGTGCGGCGGACTTGGTCGGCGAGAGTTTGAAACGCGAGGGCGTGGTGCGCGGCGGCGAGGGCGCTGGACAGGGTTTCGCTCGGGCCGTGGGCGGACTGAGCGGCGGCGAAAACCGTGATGGCCTCTTCGAAACGGCGTTCGAGCAGGTGTCGGAAACCAGCATAGGGCACGCGGCCGAGGCGCGGGAGATCGGCGCGCGCGGGGAGGTGGTAGCGGTGGATGGCGGTGAAGAAAAACAGTGCGCGGACGCGCTGGTAAAGGTTCGTTTCGCGGCGTCGATAGGCGTCGAGCTCGGCGCAATCGGCGAGGAGTTCGGCGACGGAGCGGCCCGCGCACCATGCGTCGATGGCGGTGTCGCGCGTCGCGGCATCGGCGGACGCGATGAGGTCGGTGACGCGGAGGGGCGGCGAGGACATGGGCGGAAACGCAGGCACGGAGTGTTTAACCACGGATTTCACGGATGGGCAGGGATGACGGAAAAGGAATTCAATCCCGGTCGATGCAGGGATCACACGGTGGATTGAATCGAACCGTGTTCATCGGCGAAATCCGTGGTGAAAAAATTGGATTTCAAGACTCGTCGGTGCGGACGGCGAGGAGTTCGACGAGCTGGGTGAGGACTCGGTCGCGATCGCGACCGGAGAGGGAAAGGGCGAGCTGGGCGAGGAGCAGGCCATAGGGCGCGCCGATGTCGTAGCGGCGGCCGGCGATGGAAAACGCCAGATAACGACGGCGGGCGGCGAGCGTGTGGAGCGCCGGCGAGAGACCGAGCGGTTGGTCGGGGGCGGCGGCGTGATGTTCGTCGAGGATCGCGAAGAGGTCGGGGCCGAGCACGTGGAGGCCGAAAAAGCAGAGGTAGAATCCCGCGCGCAAACCGGGGACGATGAGGTGTTGTTCGGCGACGGTGGGCGTCGGTTTTTCCAGGACGGTGTCGATCTGGTAGAGCGGGCGGTCGCCGCCGATCAGTTTTCCGCCGATGGCACCGTAGGAGGTGAGGTGGCTCTCGCGCGTGGGCTGCACCGCGGACACGGAGGCGTTTTCGGTGGTGGCGATCGCGATGAGTTGGCGGGCGCAACTGGTGGTGCCGTGGGCCACGTGGAGGTGATCGCCGACGAGGTGAAGGAACGGTTGGTCGCCCACGAAGTCGCGGCCGCAGAGGATGGCGTGGCCGTAGCCGCGCGCGGTGGGTTGGGCGATGAAACGCACCCGTGACCGGAGGGAGCCGCAGGCCTCGGCGTAGGCGGTTTCGTCACCGGGGCAGACGATGACACAGAATTCCTCGATGCCGGCACCGGCGGCCTCCTCGAGGACGATCTCCAGGGCGGATTTCGTTTCGCCGCGTTGATCAATGAGCGTTTGGAGCGGGAGCGTGCGCTGGCGGGGGTTGGCGGCGGTGACGAGGGCTTTGCGGATAGGCATGGGAGGCGCGGGGGCGGAAATGAAAGGCGGAGTCAGAGGCGGCGCGTCGGGTGATTCAACCGGAAAGGCGGCTCAACCCAATAACCAACGAACGACCACGGCGGTTGACGGAGGAGACATTTGTGCTACTGATTGACCCTTCATGCCGTCAAAATCCGCCAATCCAAAACGCGCCACCCGCTCTCCGCGTCCGCGGGCGCCGCGTGCACTGAGCGGCACCGTGTTCATCACGCGGCAAGTCCATTTCAACTCGGCTCACCGGCTGTACAATCCGACCAAGAGCCAAGCGTGGAATACCCAGCAATATGGCCTGTGCACCAATCCGCACTGGCACGGACATAACTATGTGCTCGAGGTGACCCTGCGCGGGCAGCCTGACCCAGTGACCGGCTACATTGTGGACTTGGGTGAGTTGAAGCGAATTTTGCACCTGGCAGTGGTCGACAAGTGCGACCATCGGAATCTGAATTCGGACGTCGATTTTCTGCGGGACGTGATTCCGTCGACGGAAAACCTCGTGATTGCGTTTTGGCACGAAATCGAACCGCACATCAAGGCCGGGAAATTGCATTGTGTGCGCCTGTATGAGACGCCCCGGAACTTTGCCGAATTTTTCGGCCCGGAGGCCCGCCCCGCCTGAGATTTTTAGCCGCTAAACTTGGCTATGCGCGGTTGTTATCGTCACCAACCGCCGGGCCGTTTGCTCCCACGAAAAACGACATGAAGAAGAAACCGATGTATCTGCACGAGACTGCTGGCGGAGTGCCGCCGCTCGTGAACCGCCGCCACGACGCGACGTTTAAGTCCGATGCGGCCTATCGCGCCACGTTGCCCGACATGATGGAGGCGGTGAACGCGGCGGAAGGCGCGCGCGTGCCGATCCAGCAGGTGGGCTGCGCGAATTTCCGGCTGCCGCTGAAATTCTGCACAGCGAACGGAAAAATCCATACCCTAGAGACGAGCGTGACGGGCACGGTGTCGTTACAGGCGGGCCTGAAGGGAATCAATATGGGGCGCATTATGCGTTCGTTTTACGAACATGAGGACGAGGTGTTCACGTTCGAAGTGCTGCGGAAGTTGCTGCTGAAGTATCAACGCAAGATCGACTCGTTCGACGCGCGCATCCGCTTGGCTTTTTCCTATCCGATGCTGCAACCCAGCTTGCGGAGCGGATTGGCGGGCTGGCAGTACTATCGCGTCGCGTTCGAGGCCGCGATGGATAGCGACGGGAAATTCCGCCGCGTGATCGAGTTTGATTTTGTCTACTCTTCGACGTGTCCGTGCAGCGCGGAGCTGGCGGAGCACGCGCGGCAGACGCGCGGCGCGTATGCTACGCCGCACGCCCAACGCTCCAAGGCGCGTGTGCGCGTGGAACTCGCGGCCGGCCGCAGTGTGACGATCGAGGATTTGCAGCGACACTGCGCGAATGCGCTCAAGACCGAGACGCAGGTGATGGTGAAACGCGAAGACGAGCAGGCGTTCGCCGAGCTGAACGGCGCCAATATCAAGTTCGTCGAGGACGCGGCCCGGCTGCTTTACCGCGAATTGGCGGGCGACAAACGCATCGCCGATTTTCAGGCGGCGTGCTCGCACCTCGAGTCCCTGCACTCGCATGATGCGGTGAGCGTGATCGTGAAGGGCGTGAACGGCGGGATGACGGCCGACTTCATGGATTTTGGGTCGTTGGTGTGCTGAAGGCGCGGCGGCAGGCGCACGGACACACCGACACCGCGGCCGCACGGACACCACGGAAGAACTTTATGAAAACACCTGTCGTTCTGATTACCGGTGCGTCGCAAGGAATTGGCGAGGCCATCGCCAAGGTGTTTGCGCAGGAAGTGCGTGGCGTGCGGCTCGCGCTGGTGGCGCGGAATGAAACGAAGCTGCAGGCGGTGGCGCGGGCGTGCGGGAAAGTGGCGAGCGGCGGGGCGGCGGCTGTGGCGGTTTTCGGGTGCGATGTGAGCGACGAAGCGTCGGTCGCGACGCTGAGCGCCGCGGTGACGAAGCGGTTCGGGACGGTGGATGTGTTGATCAACAATGCGGGGGCTTTTGCGATGGCGCCGTTTCTGGAGAGCAGCGTGGCTGATTTCGACCGGATGGTGGCGGTGAATCTGCGGAGTGCGTTTTTGGTCACGCGAGCGTTCGTGCCCGCGATGGTGAAACGAAAGAGCGGCGACGTGTTCTTCATGAGCTCGATCGCGGGGCTCGAGGCGTATCCGCTCAGCGCGGCGTATTGCGCGGCGAAGTTTGGGGTGACCGGACTGGCGAAAGTTTTGCGTGTGGAGACCCAAGACAAGGGGGTGCGCGTGTGTTGCGTGCACCCGGGCGCGACGTGGTCGCCGTCGTGGAGCGCGAGCGGCGTGAAGCCCGAACGAATCATGCCGGCGGCGGATGTGGCGCGGGCGTTTTTGGATGTTTATCGGCTGACACGAAACACCGTCGTCGAGGAAATCGTCCTGCGGCCGCAGTTGGGCGATCTTTAGGGCGGAAAACGCACCGTGCGTTCACCTTGAGCGGGAGGAAAAATAAGCGTGAGCGAACGTGAACCGTCGCGGACTCGAAGGGAGTTGAGCTGGTCCGCGTGAAGCGACTTGAGCACGAGGTAATCGACCCGGATCCCGTCGACGCCCGTGGGTAGCTCGACCTCGAAATAGAGCCAAAGCTCATTGTCGGCATCTTTGAGTTCGCGGCCTGTCCAGTGTTGGGGCGCAAGGGAGCCGCCGCGGGTTTTTACAATAAAGTGTGACACGAGGTAGGCGCGCGTGAGGGCGTCGATCTCGGCGCGCGGGCTTTTCTCCAGGGAAATTTTCGCCCCGGCGAGTTGGCCGAGGGCATTTTCGAAATCGTCGGCGAAAACGCGGAGCGTGACTTCGAGTTTTTTCGTGGCGGAGTTGTAGTCGGCTTCAGCGAACGAAGTGTGGATCGGGTGGGCGTGCGTGCCGGAAACAAAAAATCCGGCGAGGCAGACGGCAATCAGCGCACGGAAGAGCACAGGTCAGGGCTTGTCGGGCGTCGCCGCCTTTTCCGGCTTGGTGAGCTCGCGCATGGGATTCTTGGCGGCTTCTTCTCTGAAGAGCTGGAATTTCGTTTTCACGGCGCGGCGCGGCCAGAAGTTGTTCTCGAGGTCGCAGTCGACGAGTTCTTGCCGCGGGTCGAACGTCACTGCTTTCAGTTCCTGCTTGGTCACGATGAGCTTGGTGGCCTTCTCGGTGTTAAAGCGCCAGATCTCGGCGGGGAGTTTGATTTCCTCCGTCGAGCCGTCGGTGTAGTCGAGTTTGAGGATGAGCGGGGTGAGCAGGCCGCCGACGTTGGAGAATTCGATGAGATAGAAATTGCGCGCGAGCTTCAGGAGGGCGGGATCGATGTGGTCGGCATTCAGTTCCTTGAGGAGGCCCTCGTATTTCTTCTTTTCGCTCGGGAGCACGGACGCTTTGTCGAAGCTGTCGTAGAAATCTTTCAGCTCCGGAAAACGATCAATGCGCTTGGGGAGGGCGGCGTTGCGCTCGCGCGTGAGGGTGGTGGGGAGCGCATCCTTTTCGGCCTTGGCTTTGGGGTTCTCGACGGCGGGATCGCGCGAATCGAGCTGGAGCCATTGCACCTGATCGATGGCTACGTCGACGCGATCAGTGCCGTAGAACCAGCCGCGCCAGAACCAATCGAGGTCGACGCCACTCGCGTCTTCCATCGTGCGGAAAAAATCAGCGGGCGTGGGGCGCTTGAACATCCAGCGCTGGGCATAGGTCTTGAAGGCGTGGTCGAAGAGCTCGCGGCCGAGGATGTGTTCGCGGAGAAGGTTGAGGGCGACCGTCGGCTGGGCGTAGCTGTTCGCGCCGAGGTCGGCGATGGACTCTGAGTTGGACATGACGGGCACGCGATCCGTGCGACGCATGTAGTCGGGCAACCCGCGATCAGCGCGGCCTTGGGGGTAGTCCTTTTGCCATTCCTCTTGCGCGAGAAACTGGACGAATGAATTCAGCCCTTCGTCCATCCAGGTCCACTGGCGCTCGTCGGAATTAACGATCATCGGGAAGTAGTTGTGGCCGACCTCGTGGATGACGACGCCGATGAGTGCGAACTTCGTGCGCTCGGGATACGTGCCGTCGTCGAGGGGACGGGGGCCGTTGAAACAGATCATCGGATACTCCATGCCGCCGCGGAGACCACCGAGGACCGAGTAGGCCACGGGATAGGGATATTGAAAGGTGTAGCGCGAGTAGACCTCGATGGTGTGCGCGACCGCGTGGGTGGAATATTTATCCCAGAGCGGCATACCTTCCTTCGGGTAGAGGGACATCGCCATGACGGGCGGGCGAAACATGCGGTCTTGGATGCCGCCGGCGCGCTGCGGAGTCGGCGGGAAGGTGGCGCCCGTGACGGCCATGGCGTCCCAGATGAATTTGCGTGACGAGGCGAAAGCGAAATCGCGGACGTTTTCCGCTTTGAAGACCCAGGTTTTTTTCCGCGTGGAAGGCTTGGCCTCGGCGGCTTTCGCTTCCTCGGGGGTGACGATGAAGACGGTTTTTCTCGTTTCGTTCTGAGCCTGATTCAGGCGTTCGCGCTGGGCGGTGCTGAGTACTTCGGCGGGATTTTGGAGAACGCCGGTGGCCCCAACCACGTGGTCGTCGGGCGTCGTGAGGCGGACGGTGTAGTTTCCGAACTCCAGCGTGAATTCGCCGGTGCCAAGGAACTGTTTGTGCATCCAGCCGGCGTAGTCGGTATAGGCGGCGAGGCGAGGGAACCACTGGGCGATGGTATAGGTACAATTGCCGTCTTTTTCGAAAAATTCGTAGCCGGTGCGTTCGCCCAGCCGCTTCATGTCGTTGATCGGAAAGTTCCAGTTCAGTTTGAAGGCAACGTTCGCGCCGGGGGCCAGGGGCGCAGGGAGATCGAGGCGCAGCATCGTTTTCACGATGGTGTGCGGAATCGACTTGCCGTCGGTGTCGGTGATCCCGGAGACGGTCATCGTGCCGTCGTAGGTTTCCTGCGCGAGCAGTCGGTCGACCGCCGCGTAGGTGACCTTGGCGGCATCGACCCCGCGGCGGGAGTTGGGGACGGTGCGCGAGTCGGCGTCGTGGGCCTGGTAATTTTGGTCGAGCTGCAACCAGAGGTAACTTAGCGCGTCGGGCGAGCGGTTCTGGTACGTGATGGTCGCAGAACCGTTGATACGGCGTTGGACGTCGTCGAGTTCGACGGTGATGTCGTAGTCGGCGCGGTTCTGCCAATAGGCGGCACCCGGCGCGCCGGCGGCGTTACGTTGGGCGGTGGGGGTGGGGAGGAGTTGGTCGAGCTGTTGGAATTTTTCGACCGGGGCACCGTTGTTGGCGGCGCGCAGGAGCGTGGCAAAAGCGAGCGCGAGGCAGGAAATGAGCGGGCGGAGGGGGCTCGGGCGGAGCGGCATGCCTGCTGACGATGCGTGGCGGGTGCCGTCAGGCCAGACAAACCTCGAAGGAGTGACCGCGCAAACTGAGACAACCCTGCATGACCTTCGGGCCGGCGAGCCGGGCGCAGGCGAGGGTCGCGAAATTACCTCGGGGCGAGGGTGAGCGGGGGCATCGGGACGTCGAGGGTCGCGGCGATGGCGCGGAGGAGTTCGGCTTCGGCGATGCGGATCTGGCCATCGGCCCCGGCGATGTGCGCGCAGGCTAAAATCGTGCGTTGGCGGATGGGGAGGCTCGCGGTGGCGAGCGTGTCGAGGGCAGGGTCGAGCGGGCCCACGTCGCAGTCGACGGGATCACGCAGCGTGAGCTGGTGTGCGATGAGTTTGATGTGCGCGGCACCGATGGCGAACGCTTCGGCGGCGGCGAGGGCATGGTTGTCGGAGGTGTGAGCCATCGCGGAAAGCACGATGGAAATTTCGTCGACGACGGCGTTGAAGGAATAGATCTGCACGACGGCATCGCCGGGCGTGCGGCCGAGGGCGAGCGTGCGGATGAGAAGTTTGTGCAATGCGAACTCAAAGGCGGTCACGCGGCCGTCGATGTGGACGAGTTCGTCGAGTGTTGCGAGGAACGGTTCCAGGGCGGTGGGGGGAAGCAGGCGAAGCGCGGGGAGCGCGAGCTGCAGGAGTGGGAGTTTGTGCGCGAGGCCGAGCGCGGCCAAGGACGGTGCGAGCTCGTCGAGGGTGCGCAGGGCGTCGCCGCCGGAGCTGCTCGCCACGAGGCTGCGTTGGCGGGCGCGCGTCGCGGGGTCCTCATCGAGGAGGAGTCCGTAGAGGAGGACTTGGGCTTCGGCGGGGGTTTGGGTGGCGGCGCGGAGGCGGGCCGGAGTGGAGTCGAGCAGGAGTTGGGCGTTGGAGATTTGCTCGGGTGTGAGGGTGCCGACGGCGGCGATGGCGGCGGCGGCGGGTGTGGCGGGCGGGTGGGCGAGGTGGGAGGTGCGCGAGGGATGTGCTGGGGCGAGGCCGGCGGTGACGAAGGACTCGCGGGCGACATCGACGACGTCGGGCGGGTCAAACATTTGGCCGTCGAATTGGGGATCGATGGCGCGGATGCGTTCGTCGAGGGGAGGGTGGGTGGCCCAGAGGCCGCCGAAGTGGGAGCGGAAGCCTTGGGCGAAAAAGAAGTGGCCGATGGCACCGCTCTGGTTGGACTGGATCGAGGAGCCAAGAGCGAAGCCGCCGATTTTTTTCAATGCGCCGCTGAGGCCACCGGGGTTGCGCGTGAATTGGACGGCGGAGGCGTCGGCGAGGTATTCGCGTTGTCGTGACACGGCGGCCTGGATGAGACGGCCGAAGAAGTAGCCGACGTAGCCGAGGACGAGGAGGGCGAGACCGACGAACCCGATCGCGATGAGCATGCCGCCGGAATTCTTGCCCTCGCGGTCGCGCGAGCCGCCGAGGCTCTGGAAGCGGAGGGTCCACAGGATGCCGCGGCCGGCGAGACCGAGGACGAGAATACCGAAGACCAGCGCGGTGAGGCGCATGTTGAGGCGCATGTCGCCATTGAGGATGTGGCTGAACTCGTGGCCGACGACGCCCTGAAGTTCGTCGCGGGAGAGTTTTTCGAGGGTGCCGCGGGTGACGGCGACGACGGCGTCGCTGGTGTTGAGACCGGCGGCGAACGCGTTGATGGCGGGCTCCTCGTCCATGATGTAGACGGCGGGCACGGGGACGCCGGACGCGATGGCCATTTCTTCGACGACGTTGAGGAGGCGGCGTTCGAGGGTGTCGGTGGTGTGCGGATCGACGCGGCGACCGCCGACGCTTTCAGCCACGGCGGAGCCACCGGCGGAGAATTCGTTCCATTTATAGAGCGAGGCGAGGCCGACGACGGCGAGGGTGAGGGACGAGACGCCGAGGAAGAGCTGGGGCTGCCACCAGCTGGGGAGTGGAGCGTTGAGGGTTGAGCGTTGAGCGCTGCGGCCGGAGAGGCGCGGGTTGTCGTCGTGCGTCTGGCGAAGGGCGAAGACGGCCGCGCCGTAGCTGCCCAGCACGGTGCCGAGGACGGCGAGCGCGAAGAGCGCGACGAGGCGCGACGTGCTCTTTTTGGCGCGGGCTTGGGCTTCGAAGAAATCCATCAGGTGAAGTGGGTCACATTCGGGGCGCGAAGCGCAGGCCAAAAGACCATAAGGCCGGGGAGTGTCCGCAGTGGGAGAAGCGTCGCCTAGAGGAAGTAGCCGCTATCGGCGTCCGGCCGTCCAACGAGCGGAGCGGTTTTTTTCTTTGCTGGTTCATCGTCCCAGATTCTTCGGTCGGCATCGAGTTTGGATTTCTCAGCCGGGCTGAACTGAAGGCTGTTGGGAATGACGCTATCGCAATAACCTCAGCGTTCTCGCGTCCTATCATAGAGCATGCGTTCACACGCGGGGCAGAGAAGCTTCACGGCGCGCGACCTCGAGGATTTTTGTTCTGTTAAAACTGCACCTTCGGCGCGTTGCGCTCGGTGGGGTCGTCGATCTTGAAGAGCTCGGCGGCAGTGAAGCCGAACATGCCGGCGAAAATCACGTTCGGGAAAATTTCGCGAGCGGTATTATAGAACTGGACGCTGTCGTTGTAGGCTTGGCGGGCGAAGGAGACTTTGTTCTCCGTCGAGGTCAGCTCCTCGGTGAGCTGGAGCATGTTGGCGTTGGCCTTGAGATCTGGATACTGTTCGGAGACGACCATGAGGCGGCTGAGAGCGCCGCCGAGGCCGGCTTCGGCGGACATGAGACCCTTCATCGCGTTGGCGTCGGCGGGATTGGCGGCGGCGGCTTGGGAGGCGGCGAGGGCAATATTGCGGGCTTTGATGACGGCCTCGAGCGTGCTGCTCTCGTGCTTCATATAGCCCTTGGCGACCTCGACGAGATTGGGGATGAGATCGTAGCGTCGCTTCAGCTGGACGTCGATTTGGGCGAACGCGTTTTTGAAACGGTTTCGGAGTTCGACGAGTTTGTTGTAGATGCCGGCGACCCAGAGGCCGAGCACGAGAACGATGGCAAGCAGGACGCCGAGGGCAATGAGTGCGGTGATCATGGGAGCGGTTGGATTGATGGAAACAGGGGGGGACTGTGCGCAGGGAACTTTTTGGGGCGAGACGGAACTGGTTACAAGGCGGTTGATTGTTTCCAAGGTGCGACGCAACTTGGCCGCGAACCCGCGCCCATCCATGAGACTCAGGAAACTCCTCCTTCTATTCGTGTCGTTTTGCCTCGGGCTGATGGCGTCGGTGCGCGCGCAAGACGCGCTCAATCTTCGGGCGCCGCTGACTGTTTCTGCGGCGGGAAGTCCAGTCTCGCCGGCGACCAGCGCGGTGACGCTGGCCGCCGCGCAACGCGCGCAGGAGCTGGGATTCCCGTCGGTGGCGGCTGGGATCTACCGGCAGTTGCTCGAGGTACAGGGAGCAGATCGCCCAGCGCTGACCCTGGCTTTGGCCACGGTGTTGCTCGATGACGGACAGCCGGCGGAAGCGGAAAAAGTGTTGTCGGGAGGAGGGGGCTTGCGCGGGGCGGCGTGGCATTTGCGCGCGGGGCTCGCGGCGATGCAGTTGAGAAAAATGGACGTCGCGCGGGCGGAGTTGGCGGCGACGCGGGTGGAGGAATTGTCGACGGCGGACCGGGCGTGGGCGTCGTTCTTGCAGGGGGCATTGTTCGATTTGGCGCCCGTGCAAGACATGACAAAAGCCAATGAGTCCTACATCCGGGCGGAACAGGCGGCGACGAATGAAATGGCGCGAGCGCGGTTCAAACTGGCCGCCGAGCAGGTGCGCCTCGGGGTCGGCAATCCGAGTGAGGCGGCGCAGCGAGTGGCGCGGCAGAATTACGAAAACAACAAAGGGCGAGCGGTCGGTTACGGATTTGCCGAGACCCTCGCGGTCTATCTTCATCAGGCTGGGCGGACGGCGGACGCGACGAGCTTTTTGCAGCAGGTGTTGCTCACGCTGCTGCCGCAAGAGCGCGCGCAAGCGGATCGGTTCCGGTTGGTGCTGGGGCTGATTGCGGACAAGGGGCCGGGCGGGGTGGGGCGGGTGGCGCTGAACCAGTTGATCGGAACCGGGAGCGATCCGGAGCGGCAGCGGGTGGCGCTGCAATTGCTCGCGCGGTCCTCGCAGGATCAGGTGGAGCGCGGGGTGTTTCGGGCGGAACTCAACCGGCTGATTGATGCGCCGACGAAACATCCGGTGCTGGAGAGTTTGTTGTTGTTTCGGGCGCAAGTGGCCCTCGCGGAGAAGGACTATGCTCCGGCGGAGCGTGATGGCCGACGGCTCTTGGAAGAGTATCCGGGTTCACCGTTTCGGGTGCACGCGTTGGGCGTTTTGACGGCGTCGGCGTGGGAACAGCGGCGCTACCGCGCGGCAGCGGCTAGCGCGCGGAAGGCGGGGTTGGAACTTGCGCCTGGGACGCAGTCGGGCGGCGCGGTGGGGGCGGCGCAGGCGCGCGCTGAGTTGGTGTTGCTCGAGGCGGAGGCTTGGTTTCGCGCGGGGAGCGCGGGTGATGCCGGTGATTTTCGAAATGCGGCGGACGCTTATGCCGCGGCGTTGCGGGAGCGGCCGGAAGGCGTGCGCGCCGGAGATTTGATGTTTCAACGAGTGTTGTCGGAGATCAAGGCGGGGGCCATGGATGCGGCGCAGCCGTTGCTCGACGAATTGGGACGTGATCCGGCTTTTGACTTGGAGAACCGCTGGCGCGCGGAATGGAATCTCGCCCGCGCGTTGCAAGTGCAGGGACCGGCGGGCGTCAAGCGGGCGTATGCGCGGGTGAATGCATTGCTCGAGGAAAAACGCGATGACGGCGCGGCGGTGACCGGGGCGGGATTGCCGGCGGAGTTGCGTGCGCGCATGGCGTGGTTGCAGGCCCGGCTGGCGTTGGACGCGGGCGAACCGGAGCGCACGCTGAAGCTGGCGGACGACCTGACTGGACTGCTCACCGGGCTGGACGAAAAACTTCGCAACGAAATTGCCAGCACGGGCAGCTTGGCCAAGGCCGAGGCAAACTTCGCCCTCGGCCGCGAGGCGGCGGCGCTCGAGACGCTGAAAAAGCTGCGGGAAGATCCCCGGTTTGAAAAGTCGGACGCGGCCGTGCAGTCCTACTTGATCGAGGCCGGGCATTTGGCCGCGCAGGAAAAAACCGTCGACGCCCAGAAGCTGCTGACGCGGCTGGCGGATGATTTTCCGCAGAATGAACTCGCGCCCTACGCACTTTACCAAGCGGCGTTGCAAGCGGAGCGCCGCGGGCAGGACGCCAATTACAAGGAGGCGAATCGACTCATCGAAGATCTCGTGAAAAAATATCCGCAGAGCGACTTGGTCTTCTCGGCGCGGCTGAAGCAGGGAGATTTGTTGCGCAATCTGAACGATCTGCCGGCGGCGCAGCGGGCCTACGAGGATTTGCTGAACAAGCCCGCGTCGCAGGAAAATTTAATTTTGGCGCAGTTGGCGTTGGCGGCCTGCCACAATGCCCAGTCGTCGGGTGATGCGTCGCATTTTAATAGCGCGCGGACGTTGTTCGAGCACTTGCGCGATCGCGTGGACGCGCCCGTGGATGTGCGGGTGGAGGCGGGTTACAATCTCGGAGAACTTTGGGTTCGCCGGGAGAACCGGGCCAAGGCACTGGAAATCTGGTGGCAGGACGTCGTGGACACATTTCTCGTTGACGGAAAACGGGCGACTGAGCTTCAGGCAAAAGGGCGTTACTGGATGGCGCGGACACTCTATCGTTTAGGCGAGGTGTTTGAGCAGCAAGAGCGGCTCGAGGAAGCCAAGGAAGCATGGCTGTTGCTGTTGAAATCAAAATTAGGCTGGGGTGAGACGCTGGCCAAGGCGAAGCTGGCGCGGTTCGGGGTGCCGGAGGCGAAGCCGTGAGCGCGCGCAGGATTTCGGATTTACCCTTGGCGATGAACTCTCTCTAACTTCAATTCACGATGTCTGTTCTTGATCCAAGTCTGTTTGCGAAGGGTGGTCCGATGATGTGGGTGCTGCTGGTGCTCGGCGGGTTCGCGCTCCTGCTCGGCATCGAGCGAACGCTCTATCTCCACCGGGGGCAGATCAAGGCGAAGGCGTTCATCGATGGCATCAAGAACATCCTCGCGAAGCGCCGTCTCGTCGAGGCGCTCACCGTGTGCGAAGAGACGCCGGGGCCGGTCGCTGCGGTCGTGAAGGCGGCGTTGTTACACGCGGATGACAGCGCTGAAGCCATGCGGTTTCACGTGCAAGAGGCGGCAGTGATTGAGCTGCCGGCCTTGGAGCGCCGGTTAGGCTCGATTGCCGCGATTGCGCAGGTTGCGCCGTTGGTGGGTCTGTTGGGCACCGTGCTCGGGATGGTCACGACTTTTTTGGCGTTCGAGCAAGGTGGCAACTATGCGACCGCCGGGGCGCTTTCAGCGGGGATGTGGCAGGCGCTGCTCGCGACAGCGGGCAGTCTGATGCTCGCGATTCCGGCGCATTTGGCCCACCATTTTTTGAGCGGCCGAGTCCGCGCCGTCGTGCGTGACGTCGAGTGGTCAGGTAACGAGATCATGAAATTCCTGCTCACCGAGTATCGCGTGGTGAAGTCCGGTGAAGTGGGCGCGCCGGGGGTGGACCCATGATCACACGGCCGCTCGAACTCTCGTCTCGATTGCGTCCCGCACCGCGGACCTTCGATTGGCTGTTCTACGTCAACGGCGGCTTGATCGTGTTATTTTTCTCATTGTTTGGGTCGCAATTTGTGCTCGCGCCCGGATTAGGGATCACGTTTCGGCTGCCGACGATGCCGGGCGCTTTGGCCGGAGCGGCGATCACGACCCATCGCATCAGCGTGGTGCGGTCGGATCTCATCTTCGCTACGGGCGAAGGTGCGATCAACACGAAGCAACTGCGTGGGTGGTTGGAGCGCGAAGCGAAAAAAACCAAGCAAGCTTCGTTGTTGGTCCTCATCGGGGCTGGCGTGCCCGCGGCCGATTTCACGGACATTGCCAGCGCGGCCCACGCTGCCGGTTTCGTGCATGTGCAAATGGGGGCGCAAGATCCCACGACACCCTCGGTCGGCGGCCGTTGATCTGATGGCCACGCCAAGAACGAACCAGACGCGTTGGGCGATCGCGTTTGCGGGGACCGCGGTCGCCGCTGGTGCGGTGTTAATGTTGTTTCGCGAACCCTCGGCCGTGCGTCCTCCGGCGGAAAAGTCCCGCGTGAAGCGCACCGTGACCTTGGTCAATGACAAAGACCAGGTGGTGACCGACGAGTCGATTTTGCTGGACCCGACGGCGCTGTTCCTGCCGACGCGGTGGAACGCGACTCAGCGTGAAATCTCGCGCCGCGAGGCCGGGGGGATGTTCCAGGGTTACGACACACCGAGGCACAGTTTCGCGGAAAATGAGCTCAAATTGGGATTGCCCGCGCCCATCGCCGTGCCGACCGGAGCGGCTGAGGCCGTGATGGTCGAAGCATCGGTATCAGCGCTGATTGGATTAGGTCGGACGGATCAACCCGTGCCCATCCCGCCGCTGCGGGGCGGATACGTGGAGATCGTGGCAGCCGCCAGTGGTCGGTCGGTTCTGGCGCAGGCCATTCTTGAGAGTCCGCCGGTGTCGGGCCAATGGCAGCCGGTCGAATTTATGGCTGCGGTGGATGCATCGGGACTGATTGGACCACTCGTCGTAACGACCCGTTCAGGCCTCGAAGAAGTGGATAGTTTTTTCTCAAATTATTTGATTCGGACACTGCGATTCAGTTCGCGCATTGGGCCCGGTTTCTATCGGATTTACGTCGGGCCATAGAGATTTCGGAGAAATGTTCGAATTTGCTGTTGACGGTGCGAAATCAGGGCTGCACTTTCTCCCGCTCTTTTCGTTTTTTGGCACTCCCTTAGTCTGCCCAGATAGCTCAGTTGGCAGAGCACGTCCTTGGTAAGGACGAGGTCACGGGTTCGAATCCCGTTCTGGGCTCCAGTGCCAGATTACCAACGTCGTTCCGGCTTCTCGACGTAAAACATGAGGTCATCTTTCATCATCCACACCACAAGTATTAACGTCTCCAACGTCTCACAAGCACATGGCTAAAGCCTCATTCGAACGCACCAAACCCCACGTCAACGTCGGCACCATCGGCCACATTGACCATGGCAAGACGACTACGACCGCCTCGATCTTGGCGGTGCAGGCCCGTAAGGGCTTGGCCGAGGCGAAGGCCTATTCGGATATCGCCAAGGGCGGTACCGTCCGTGATGCGACCAAGACGGTGACGATTGCCGTAGCGCACGTCGAATACGAGACCACCAAGCGCCACTACGCGCATGTGGATTGCCCCGGCCATGCCGACTTCGTCAAGAACATGATCACCGGTGCTGCCCAAATGGACGGCGCTATTTTGGTGGTTTCCGCGGCTGACGGCCCAATGCCCCAGACCAAGGAGCACGTTTTGCTCGCCCGCCAAGTCGGCGTGCCAAAGCTCGTGGTTTTCCTGAATAAGGTCGACCTGATCGACGACCCCGATTTGCTCGAACTGGTCGAGGAAGAGATCCGCGATCTGCTCACGAAGTATCAATTTGACGGCAAGAATGCCAAGATCGTCCGTGGCTCTGCCACCGCAGCTCTTGAGGGCACCCCTGAAGGCGAAAAAGCTATCGGCGAACTCATGGACGCCATCGATAATGAGATCGCTGAACCGGTTCGCGAGATGGACAAGCCCTTCCTGATGTCTGTCGAAGACGTCTTCTCGATCACTGGCCGCGGCACCGTCGCGACCGGCCGTATCGAGCGTGGTGTCGTTAAGGTCAACGAGGCCGTCGAGATCGTCGGCTTGAAAGACACCGTGGTCTCCGTGGTTACTGGTATCGAAATGTTCCGCAAGCTGCTCGATAGCGGCCAAGCCGGTGACAACGTGGGCATTTTGCTCCGCGGTATCGACAAGGACGGCATCCAGCGTGGCCAAGTGCTTGCCGCGCCGAAGAGCATCACGCCGCACAAGAAGGCCAAGGCCGAGATTTACGTTCTCTCCAAGGACGAAGGTGGCCGCCACACGCCGTTCTTCAATGGCTACCGCCCTCAGTTCTATTTCCGCACCACCGATGTAACCGGTATCGTCAATCTGCCCAAGGGTGTCGAGATGATCATGCCCGGTGACAACATCGCCGTGGAGATCGACCTCATTGTGCCGATCGCCATGGAGAAGACCCAGAAATTCGCTATCCGTGAGGGTGGCCGCACCATCGGTGCCGGTCGCGTCTCCGAGATCATCGAGTAAGCTGTCGTTCAACCCTCTCAACTCGACACCGCCGAGGCCTCAAACTGGGGTCTCGGCTGCGTCGTCTAAGAAAGCCCATTACAGGCGTGTAGCTCAATTGGTAGAGTAGCGGTCTCCAAAACCGTTGGTTGGGGGTTCGATTCCCTCCGCGCCTGCCAAATTCCGTTCATGAAAAATCCATTCCGCAGCACCCGCATCTTCATCGGCGAAACGATCGGCGAGCTTCAAAAGGCTACCTGGCCCTCCCGCATCGAATTGCGCGACTCCACCATCGTGGTCGTTTTCGCTGCGGCTATCCTCGGCGTGTTCACCGCCATCAGCGATTTTTCGCTCACTCAAGTCGTGATCTTGTTCACGGATTGGGTCAGCTAACCCCGCTCCTGCCCCTCCATGTCCACTCAAACGACCGCGCCCGCCAGCGCCCAGTGGTTCGCCCTTCACACGCTTTCCGGCCAGGAAAACAAGGTGAAGCACTACATCGAGAAATTTAAAAAGGCCGAAGAACTCGACGATGCTATTTTCGAAGTTCTCCTTCCGACTGAAGTCGTTTCGGAGGTGAAGAACGGCAAAAAATCCACCAAAGTTCGCAAACTTTACCCTGGCTACGTCTTCATCCAAATGTGCCTCTACGGCGAGGACCAGAAGGTGATCAACAAACCGTGGTATTTTGTGAAGGAAGTCGCTGGCGTGATCGGCTTCGTCGGCGGTGATCGTCCGGCCGCTCTTCGTCAGTCCGAAATCGACGAAATTCGTTCTCGCATCGAGGCGGCCAACGGTAAGGAAGTTCCGAAAGTCCAATACCTCGTTGGTGAAGAAGTCAAAATTACCGACGGTGCCTTTGCGTCGCTCACCGGCCGGATCGACGAGATCGATCCAGACCGTGGTAAGCTGAAGGTCTCGGTTTCCATTTTCGGCCGATTTACGCCGGTCGAGCTCGAATACTGGCAGGTGCAACGCCTCACCGAGTGACGCCACGTCTCTGCGTGTCCGCCGCCCTCCGCACCCTCTCAAACTAAACATCCGTCACCCTCACTCACATGGCCAAGAAGATCCAAGGTTACATCCGCCTCCAATTGCCCGCCGGTGCCGCGAATCCCGCGCCCCCGGTCGGTCCCGCCCTCGGCGCACAAGGCGTCAACATCATGGCGTTCTGCAAGGACTTTAACGCCCGCACGAAGGACCAAAACGGGATGATCTTGCCCGTGGTCATCACGGTGTTCAGCGACAAGAGCTTCACCTTCATTCTCAAGTCGCCCCCGGCGAGCGTCCTTCTGAAGAAGGCCGCGAATATCGCCAGTGGTTCGGCCAAGCCCAACCAAGACAAGGTCGGCAAGGTCACGACCAAGCAGCTCGCCGAAATCTGGAAGCTCAAGAGGGCCGACATGAATGCCAAGGATGAGGCCGCTGGTATCAAGATCATCGCCGGCACCGCCCGTAATATGGGCATCGAAGTCGTCGACTAATTTTCGTCCGCACTAAAATAACACTCGCCGCGGGAGTCCTCACGGACGTTTGCACCGCAAGGAGTCACCATGCCCAAAGCCCACAGCAAACGCTACAACAGCGCCGTCAAGGTCGCTGATCTCACGAAGGATTATCCGCTTAAAGAAGCGATCGAGATCCTTGCCAAATTCCCGAAAGCTAAATTCGACGAGACCGTCGAGTTTTCCTTTCGTCTCGGCGTCGATGCGACGTCGGGCGACCAGAACGTGCGCGGCACCACGCCGCTCCCGAATGGTTCCGGCAAAAAGGTCCGCGTGTTGGTCTTCACCGACGACACCGCGAAGGCGCTCGCCGCCGGAGCCGATCATGCCGGTCTCGCCGACATGATGCAGAAAATCAACGAAGGCTGGCTCGATTTCGACGTCGCGATCGCGACGACCGAAGCCATGAAGCAAGTCCGCACGCTCGCTCGCGTCCTCGGCCCCAAGGGCCTCATGCCCAATCCGAAGTCCGGCACGGTGACAGACGACATTCCAGCCGGTATTAAGGCCGTCAAGGCCGGCCGCGTGGAGTTCAAAATGGACAAATCCGCCAACATCGGCATCGGCGTTGGCAAGCGTTCGTTCACGACCGCGCAGATCCTTGAAAACGCGCAGGTCGTTTTGGAAGCCGTGGGTAAAGCCAAGCCAGCCTCTTTCAAGGGTGGGCAATTTATCAAGACGATCGCCCTCTCATCCAGCATGAGCCCCGGCATTCGCATCTCGTCCACTGAGTTCAGCAAATACTAAAAGGATTCACGACCATGAGAGCCGAAAAAAATTACCTGATCAAAGAGGTCGAGACTCATCTCAAGAAGTCCGACTACGTTATCCTCACCAATTTCTCGAAGGTGACCGTCGCCGACGCCGCCGAGTTGCGCAAGCGACTCGACGCTGAAAAGGCCGAGTTCCACGTCGTTAAAAACAGCTCGCTCCGCGTTGCGGCCAAGACCATGGGTCTGCCCGATTTCGAGGGCGCCTTGACGGGACCAACCGCCGTCATCGTCGGTGGGAACAACTCCGCTGGAGTCGCGAAAATCCTCAAGAAGTATTTCGTGGAAAAGCAGAAGCTTGAAGTGAAGATCGGCGTGATCGACAAGAAGCTCATTAGCGCTGCCGACCTCGCCAAGATCGCCGACCTGCCCTCGTTCGAGGTGCTGCGTTCGCAACTGCTTGGTCTGTTTACGCAGAACGCGGCGTCCTTCGTCCGCCTCCTCGACGCCAAGGTCAAGAAGGAGCAGCCCGCTGCTCCGGCCGCCTAAACCCGCATCCTCCATCCCATCCATTTTCTCGGCGCGAGCCGGGATCCCAATATCCATCGTGGCAGGCTAGGGGATACGTCTCTTAAACGCGTTTCACTCTTCGAAACCGCTAGTCAGCCCAAGGAGAAGTCAACATGAGCAACATTACCAAAGACCAAGTTATCGAGTGGTTGTCCGCGCAGACGATTCTCGATCTCGCAACCCTCGTCAAAGATCTCGAAGGCAAGTGGGGCGTTTCCGCCGCCGCTGCCGCCGCTCCGGCTGCTGCCGGTGGCGCTGCCGCTGCCGCTCCTGCGGCTGAGGCTCAGACCGAGTTCTCCGTCATCCTGAAAGCCGCCGGGGCAAACAAGATTGGCGTCATCAAGGAAGTCCGCGCCATCACTGGCCTGGGCCTCAAGGAAGCCAAGGATCTCGTCGAAGCGGCTCCGAAGCCCGTCAAGGAGAACGCTCCCAAGGCCGAGGCCGAGGAAATCAAGAAGAAGCTCGAGGCCGCCGGCGCCCAAGTCGAGCTCAAGTAAGTCTACCGCGAAGCTTGGCGATTTCACTCGCACATCTTCCGTTTATTACGGGACAGGCCGCGCCCCCGCATGGCCTGTCCTTTGCTGTTTCCCTTTTCGTTCTTTCGTTTGTCTTCAGCGTCTCGCCCTTAGCGCGCCGCTCCGTCCCTTTCAGCCTTCTAACTCTCACCGGGAACTCCCATGGCCGACCGCACCCACTCTGAACGCATTAACTTCGGCAAGCTCCGCGAAGTCATCCAGCCGCCGAACCTCATCGAGATTCAGATTACGTCCTACTTGGACTTTCTGCAAAAGGGCATTCCCGAAAAGCAGCGCAAGCCGCAGGGCCTTGAGGCCGTTTTCCGCGAGGTGTTTCCGATTCTCAGCTACGACGAGCGCCTGACGCTCGAGTACGTGTCCTATAATCTTGGCGACGCCAAGAGCACCGAGCTGGAGTGCCTCCGCGAGGGGATCACTTATTCCGTGCCGCTCTACGTGAAGCTTCGCCTCCGCGAGGAAGACTTCATCAAGGACGAAGATATCTACATGGGCGAAATCCCCATGGTGACTGAGCGCGGTTCCTTCATCATTAACGGTGCCGAGCGTGTCGTGGTTTCGCAGCTCCACCGTTCTCCGGGCATCGCCTTCGAAGTTACGCCGCATCCGAACGGCAAACCGCTCCATTCTTTCCGCATCATTCCCGACCGCGGTACGTGGCTCGAAGTGCAGTTCGACAATAACGATCTGCTTTACGTCTATCTCGATCGCCGCCGTCGTCGCCGCAAGTTCCTCATCACGACGCTCCTTCGCGCTATCGGTTATAGCTCGGACATCGATCTGTTGAATCTTTTCTACGACATCAAGGATCTGAAGGTCTCCAAGGCCCTCGATCTCGAAAACGTTTCCACGCTCGTCCTCGTAGAAGACGCCATCGATGCCCAGAAGGGCGTCGTGCTCGCGCGCGCGTTCGAGCCCCTCACGAAGGCGATCGTGCGTACGTTCGAGAAACACGACATCACGACGCTGCGCGTCATTGATACCTCCGTGGACGAAGGTGCCCTCATCCGTGCGCTGAAAAAAGATCCGACCCGCAACGAAGAAGAAGCCCTCAAGGAAATCTACAAACGCCTTCGTCCCGGCGAGCCGCCGACTACCGCGAACGCGAAAGCCTTGCTCAAGCGTCTCTTCTTTGATCCGAAGCGTTACGACCTCGGCCGCGTTGGTCGTTACAAGGTCAACCAAAAGCTCGGTCTGAAGATCGAGCTCGAGCAGCGCATCTTGGAGTCCGGCGACATCGTCGCCGCGACGAAATATCTCGTTCGCTTGAAGCGCGGCGTAGGCGTCGTCGACGACATCGATCACTTGGGTTCCCGTCGCGTCCGCACCGTCGGCGAGTTGCTCGCCAATCAATGCCGCGTCGGCCTCAGCCGCACCGAGCGTCTCGTGCGTGAGCGCATGACGATGTATGACCAGAGCGTTGACTCGATCACGCCGCAAAAGTTGATCAACCCGAAGGCGCTGACGACCGTCATCCGCGATTTCTTCGCGCGTTCCCAGCTCTCCCAGTTCATGGATCAGATCAACCCGCTCGCGGAGGTCACGCACAAGCGTCGACTTTCTGCGCTCGGGCCAGGCGGTCTCAATCGCGAACGTGCCGGTTTCGAAGTCCGCGACGTTCATCCGTCGCACTACGGTCGCATTTGCCCGATCGAGACGCCCGAGGGTCCCAATATCGGTCTCATCAATTCCCTCTCGACCTACGCCCGCGTTAACGAGTTTGGCTTCATCGAGACGCCGTACCGTCTCGCGAAGGACGGCCGCGTAACCGACAAGATTGACTACCTCACCGCCGACCAAGAGGAGGCCAAGGTCATCGCGCAGGCTAACTCCGAGCTCGACGACAAGGGTCACTTTGTGGGCAAGGTCACCGTCCGTAAAGACGGCGAGTTCCTCGAGGTACCCGCCGCTGACGTCAACTACATGGACGTCTCGCCCAAGCAGGTGATTTCGATCGCTGCGGGCATGATTCCGTTCCTTGAGCACGACGATGCGAATCGCGCGCTGATGGGAGCCAACATGCAACGCCAAGGCGTGCCCCTCCTCCAAGCCGAGGCGCCCTTCGTGGGCACCGGTATTGAAGAGCGGGTCGCTCGTGACTCCAAAATCGTGGTGGTCGCGGATGAGGCCGGTATCGTTGCGTCCGTCGATGCCAAGCAGATCGTCGTCACGCGTGACGGTGATCTGCCGCGCAACATCAAGACCGACGCCAAGAATGGCGTCCAAGTCTACGAATTGCGGAAATTCATGCGCTCGAATGCGGGCACGTGCTTTAACCAAAAACCCATCGTCAAGTTGGGCCAGAAGATCAAAGCCGGACAAATCATCGCTGACGGTCCTTCGACCGACAAGGGCGAGATGGCCCTCGGGCGCAACGTGCTCGTCGCGTTCATGCCTTGGAACGGCTACAACTTCGAAGACGCTATTCTCATTTCGGAGAAGTGCCTCCGCGAAGACATCTTCACCTCGATCCATATCCAAGAATTCGAGGTCACCGCGCGCGACACCAAGCTCGGGCCTGAGGAAATCACCCGCGACATCCCGAATGTCGGCGAGGAGGCACTCAAGAACCTCGATCACAACGGCGTCATTCGCATCGGTGCGGAAGTGAAACCCGGCGACATTCTCGTCGGCAAGATCACGCCCAAGTCCGAAACTGAGCTCGCGCCCGAGGAAAAGCTCCTCCGCGCCATCTTCGGTGAGAAGGCCGCCGACGTTAAGGACACGTCGCTCATCGTTCCCTCCGGCGTGACCGGCATTATCATGGACGTGAAGGTCTCCTCGCGCATCGACAATCAGGAGGAGAAGCTCTCCCCCTCTGATCGTCGTCGTCAGGTGAAGCAGATCCAAGAAGAGTATAAGACTCAGATGGACAAACTTCGCGAAGGCCTCACCGAGGCCCTTTCGAATATCCTCTTGGGTGAGAAAATCCCGCTCGACGTCATCAACGGCGCGACGGCGGAAATCATCATCCCTGCCAACCGCAAGATCACCAAGACCCTTCTGCGCAAGCTCGCGGCCGTCTCCAAGCACGTCCAGATTGATCCGTCCCCGGTTCGCATCAAGATCATGGAGATCATCGGTGGCTACCAGACGAAGTTCGATGAGCTGGAGACTGATCGTGAGCGCAAGATCGGTTCCATCGAGGCGGGCGAAGGCTCGGCCGATGGTGCGATCAAGCAGGTCAAGGTCTACATCGCCACGAAGCAAAAACTCGAGGTCGGTGACAAAATGGCCGGTCGTCACGGTAACAAGGGTGTAGTTGCCAAGATTGTACCCGAGGAAGATATGCCCTTCCTCCCTGACGGCACTCCGATCGAAATCTGTCTCAATCCGTTGGGCGTGCCTTCCCGCATGAACATCGGACAGGTGCTCGAGACGCACTTGGGTTGGGCTTGTAAGAAGCTCGGCCTCAAGATTGCGACGCCCGTGTTCGACGGAATTCCCGAAAAGAAAATCCGCGAATACCTCAAAGAAGCGAAGCTGCCCACCTCGGGCAAGAGCACGCTCTTCGATGGACGCACCGGTGAGAAAATTGATCAGGAGGTCGTGGTCGGCTACATCTACATGATGAAGCTGAACCATCTTGTGTCCCACAAGATCCACGCCCGCGCGGTCGGTCCTTACTCGCTCGTCACGCAGCAACCGTTGGGTGGCAAAGCCCAATACGGTGGCCAGCGCTTCGGCGAAATGGAAGTGTGGGCCCTCGAGGCCTACGGCGCCGCGCACACGTTGCAGGAATTGCTCACCGTCAAATCCGACGATGTGCAGGGCCGCACCAAGATCTACGAGTCGCTCGTCAAGGGCGACAACACGCTCGTCGCCGGCACCCCGGAGTCGTTCAACGTCCTCATCAAGGAAATCCAGTCCCTCGGGCTGGATATCAAACTCCAGAAACGCGACGCCATCAGCTACGGTTCCTAAACCGGCGCAGCGTTTTTCACCTTCTCACGACATTTTGCTTAGGGAGACATCACCATGATTCAACCCGCTGATACAGCCGCCTCTTCCCGCGACGACGTTCGTTCCGCACTCGGTATCGAGGAGAACGCATTCGACTGCGTCTCCATCACCGTCGCTTCCCCCGAGACCATTCGCAAATGGTCCAAGGGTGAGGTCAAGAATCCCGAGACGATCAACTACCGCACCTTCAAGCCCGAGCCAGGCGGTCTTTTCTGCCAAAAGATCTTTGGGCCCGTGCGTGACTACGAGTGCGCGTGCGGAAAATACAAGCGCATCAAATACAAGGACGTCGTGTGCGACCGCTGCGGCGTCGAGGTCACGATCGCCCGCGTCCGTCGCGAGCGCATGGGGCACATCGAGCTCGCGGTCCCGGTTTCCCACATCTGGTTTCTGAAGAGCATGCCGAGCCGGCTCGGTCTCTTGCTGGATATGACCGCTCGTTCGCTCGAGCGCGTCATCTACTACGAGAACTTCATGGTCATCGATCCGGGCAAGACCCCGCTCGAGATGAAGCAACTCCTCACCGATACCGAATATCGTCAGGCCCTCGCCGAATACGGTGATGACTCGTTCGTCGCCAAGATGGGTGCTGAAGCGGTCCGCGATGCGCTCGCCAAGACCGACATGGAGGCCACCGTGGCCGAACTGCAGGAGCAGATGCGCGCGACGAAGTCCAAGCAGATCAAGAAGAAGCTCTCCAAGCGGCTCAAGGTCATCCAAGGCTTTATTCACTCGAAGAGCCGTCCGGAGTGGATGGTGCTCGAAGTGCTGCCCGTGATCCCGCCGGACTTGCGCCCGCTCGTTCCCCTCGAGGGCGGCCGGTTCGCGACCTCCGATCTCAACGATCTCTATCGCCGCGTCATCAACCGCAATAATCGTTTGCGGAACCTGATGCAGCTGAAGACGCCCGACGTCATCATTCACAACGAAAAGCGCATGTTGCAGGAAGCCGTCGACGCGCTCTTCGACAACGGCCGTCACGGCCGTCCTGTCACTGGCGCCGGCAACCGTCCCCTGAAGTCCCTCTCGGACATGCTCAAGGGCAAGCAGGGTCGTTTCCGCCAAAACTTGCTCGGCAAGCGCGTCGATTACTCGGGCCGTTCCGTCATCGTCATCGGTCCTGAGCTCAAGCTCAACCAGTGCGGTCTCCCGAAGAAAATGGCGCTCGTCCTGTTCGAGCCGTTCATCATCCGCCGCCTCAAAGAACTCGGCTTCGTGCACACCGTCCGCGGTGCCCGCAAGATGATCGAGAAGAAGTCTCCGGAAGTTTGGGACATCCTCGAGGAAGTCACCAAGGGTCACCCGATCCTCCTCAATCGCGCGCCGACGCTCCACCGTTTGTCGATCCAAGCTTTCGAGCCGATCCTCATCGAGGGCGAAGCCATCCGCATTCACCCGCTCGTCTGCACCGCCTACAACGCGGACTTCGACGGTGACCAGATGGCCGTGCACGTCCCGCTGTCCCTCGAAGCGATCATGGAGTGCAAACTCCTCATGATGGCGACGTCGAACATCTTCTCGCCGTCCTCCGGCAAGCCGATCCTGACGCCTTCCCAAGACATCGTCCTCGGTGCCTATTATCTTACCATCGAGCCCCGCACGAAGCCGGCCAAGGGCGTCCGCGTTCCGCTCCTCAGCGGTCTGCAGGAGGTTCTGTATGCCAAAGCTGACGGCGCTTTGAAGATGCACGACTGGGTCGAGGTTCCGAATCCCGACTACACGCGCGAGACCGTCTACGGCGACACCAAGCGCAAGACCATCCGCACCACCGTCGGTCGCGTGATCTTCAACCAGATCTGGCCTACCGGTCTCGGCTTCGTGAACTTCCCCGTTCCGAAGAGCAAGCTCGGTGACCTGATCCTCAATACCTACAAGATTTCCGGTAACCACATCACGGTTGAGACCCTCGACAAGCTCAAGGAGCTGGGTTTCCACACTGCGATGCACGCCGGTATCTCGATCGGTATCGATGACATGATCATCCCCGATTCCAAGAAGGACATCGTCGCCGACTCCCGGAAGAAAATCACCGAGGTCGAGGCCCAATTCAACAAGGGCATCATCACCGACGGCGAGCGCTACAATAAGGTGGTCGATGTTTGGACCGGCGCGACCGACAAGATCGCCAAGGCCGTGTTCGCCAAACTTGAGAACAACGATGGCAAGGCCGAGGTAAACCCTGTCTACATCATGATGGAGTCTGGCGCCCGCGGCAACAAGCAGCAGATCCGTCAGCTGTGCGGCACCCGCGGACTCATGGCCAAGCCCTCCGGCGAAATCATCGAGCGTCCCATTTTGTCCTCGTTCCGCGAGGGCCTCACGGTGCTCGAATACTTCATCTCGACCCACGGCGCCCGCAAGGGTCTCGCTGACACCGCGCTCAAGACCGCTGACGCCGGCTATCTCACCCGCAAACTCTGCGACGTGGCGATGGACGTCATCATCGCGGAAGACGACTGCGGGGCCCGCGACGGCGTGTGGAAGAAGGCAATCTTCGAAGGTGACGACGAAATCGTCGGCCTCAAAGAGCGCATTATCGGCCGTTTCTCGAGCGACGACGTTTACAACCCGATTAATCCTTCCGAGCTGCTCGTTGGCTCCGGCGAAATCATCACCGAGGACATGGCGTCCAAGATCGACGAGCTCGGCATCGACCGCATTAAGGTCATGTCGCCCCTCACATCCGCGACCAAGGGTGGTATCGACGCGAAGTCTTACGGCATCAATCCCGCGACCAACAAAGTCGCGAAGATCGGTGACTCCGTCGGCATCATCGCGGCCCAGTCGATCGGCGAACCCGGCACGCAGCTCACGATGCGCACGTTCCACATCGGTGGCGTCGCTTCCGGCGGCTTCAAGACTCCTGAAATTCGCGTCAAGGCCAGCGGTACGGTGAAATACAAGGGTCTGCGCCTGGTCGAAACGGCCGATGGCGCGGCTATTGTGCTCAATAAGACCGGTACGATCCAAATCCTCGATTCCGAGGACAAGGAAATCGAAAACTACAACATCGTGGTCGGTTCCTTCCTTCACGTCGGCGACGGCGCGAAGATCGAAAAGGGCGCCGTCCTCGCGCAATGGGATCCGTATAACATCCCGGTTCTCTCCGAGAAGGGTGGCACGCTGCACTTCAAGGACATGATCCCCGGCGTCACTGTGAAGCGCGAACTCGACGAAGCGTCGGGCCGCATCGCCACGGTCGTCATCGAGCATAAAGAAGATCTCAATCCGCAGGTCGAAATCCGCGACGCCAAGAACAAGCCGCTCGCGGCCTATTCGATTCCCGTCGGCGCGCAGATCGCCGTGCAGGAAGGCGACACCATCGCTCCCGGTGCCTTGCTCGCGAAGACCCCGCGTCAAGCGTCCAAGACCAAGGACATCACCGGTGGTCTCCCTCGCGTCGCCGAGCTGTTTGAAGCCCGTCGTCCGAAGGAAGCCGCCGAAATGTCCCGGATCGACGGTATCGTCGGTTTCGAGGGCACCGTCCGTGGCAAGCGCAAGCTCGTCGTCAAGAACGAGGAGACCCAGCAGGAAGAAGAGCATCTCATCGCCACCGGCCGGCACATCATTGTGCAACCCGGTGACGTCGTGCACAAAGGCCAGCACCTTACTGAAGGTGCCGCCGACCCGCACGAGATCCTCGAGATTCTGGGGCCATCCGCGCTCTACGACTTCCTGATTTCGCAGGTGCAAGAAGTCTATCGTCTCCAAGGCGTGACGATTAACGACAAGCACATCGAGATCATCATCCGCCAGATGCTCCGCAAAGTTCGGATCACCGATCCGGGCGACACTGAGAACTTCTGGGGTGAGCAGGTCGATCGCGCCAATTTCCTCGCGGAAAACCGTCGTATCGAAGAGGCGGGTGGCAAACCCGCCGAGGCCGAGCCGATCCTCCTTGGTATCACCAAGGCCTCGCTCGAGACCGAGAGCTTCATCTCGGCCGCTTCCTTCCAAGAGACGACTCGCGTCCTCACCGACGCGTCGACTCTGGGCAAGGTCGACCTCCTGCGCGGCTTCAAGGAAAACGTCATTATGGGTCACTTGATTCCGGCCGGCACAGGCCTGCCGATCTACAAGCAGCTTAAGATCTCGTTGCCGTTCGGCGCCGAGCTCCCTGAGGAGCCCAAGGTGGTCGAAGCCACGGCAAGCTAAGCCTGGACAATCTCAGCCCCGGACCGACTTGGTCCGGGGCTTTTTTATGCCATCTGGTGACGTCTCCGTTTATCAACGGACGAGCCTTTGTCTTTGGCTTTCCACGGTCAGCCTAAGAACCAATCCAGCGCGGCAGGAGATCGGGTTGAGAAAAGAGGGGATTCGCCTTGATCGAGGAGTCGATGCAATTGCTTTTGGAGGGAACTCAACACATCAGCTTTTAGTGCATCGCTCCACAGGACTTTTATGTGAATGGATCGATATTTTCTATAACAGATGGGTTTTTAGGTGCGCATAAAAATCGACATTTAAGGCCACAAATGGGCTGTTTTAACGGAAAAAACAGCATTTTTAGCCATTATTTCGGCATTTTTTCGAAATATCCAAATTTACTCATCTCTGGGAAAAATCAGAGATTGCGTGGATTGAGCTTTTTCTTTTGAACGACGGGCCTTCGACACCCACTAACGGCTTCAGCTGCCCCTAATCTCAACCAAGGCTTCTTTTTGGACCTAAAACAAATCAAACAAATCATCGACCTTATGAAGCGCTCGGAATTGACCGAGTTCGCGGTCGAGGAAGAGGGATTCAAGCTCAAGATTCGGCGTGGCACCAATGGCCTCCCGATCGTTTCAACTGGCCGTGGTTCGAA
>CAMATV010000002.1 GCA_945861235.1 Opitutus sp. GAS368 | reverse complement strand
ATTATCGTTGTAGGGTTCGACGGCGGTTTGGCCGAAGAAGTTCATCTTGCGGAGGCTGTAGTCGTCGAAGAGCCAGTCGGTGTCGGCGATGACGAAGAGGGTGGAGGTTGCTTTGGACTCGGTGAGCGCGGGACCGGAGGCGGCGGGCGTCGGCGCGGGAGGGGTCGGTGGCTTCGAGGGATCATCTTTCTTTGGTTCATCTTTTGGCGCGCCGTCGGGGAAGGCGGTCTTGAACTTGCCGGTGACGAGGGCGGCGATGGTCTTCTTACCGGACGGCGTGATTTGTTTCGCGATATCGTCAGGCTGGGCGAACTGCAGCATCATGGCGGGGATTTCGCCGCCGGCGGCCGAGGTTTCGATCAGAGGTTTGAAGGTGAGGGTGCTGCCGGGTTTGGCGGAGAGGCTGCCGGATTCGATGAACCAAGCGGTTTTGAGTTGGGCGGTGGGCAGGGCGGTCGCGCTGAAGTTTTCTTTGCGCAGGCTCAGCCACGTGGGCATGCGGACGACTTGGTTGCCCTGGCCGCCGACGGGGAGAGGGTTGTCGTTGTCGCCGACGATATTCTGAGGGTTGTAGGCGATGCCGTAGGCGCTGAGGAGGGTCGGGAGATCGCTGGAGACGCTGGGTGTGGGCTGGCCCATCATCTGTTGCTGCGGGTTGGCCTGGCGCTTGAAGTGTTGTGACGCCGGATCGACCGCGAGGAAGACGGGTTTGCCGCCGAGGATGAATTGATCGATGGCGAACTGGAGTTTGTTCGAGACGTTTTGCGGGTGAATGACGGCGAGGGCTTCGAGACCGGCGGGAAGTTCGGTCGCCGAGTCCTCGATTTTGACAATGGTGAAGGACTGTTCGAGTTCGCTGATTACCATCTGTGACGGCTGCGGCTGACGGCGCATCATCATCATCATTTGCATTTCCTGCGGGCTGGTGCCCTGCAGCGGAAGGCTGGTGAGGAGGCCGAGCTTGGGCTTGTTGATCTGCTGGACGCTGTAGACGAGTTTCGAGAGATCGTATTCGAGGAACTGTTCGCGCTGCGGGGCGAAGGCGGGGATGTTTTTCTGTTGGTCAGCTTGGGTGACGACGAGGCCGAAGAAGAATTGCTCGCCGCCCTGTTGGGAAACTTGAGGAGTGAGACCGGCGGCGGTGGCTTTCTCCTCGTCCGGGGTGTCGGCGCGCGGCGTAATGACGTTGAGGGTGAGCTTGCCGCGTCCGGCGCGGACGTATTGGCGGAGCATCTCCTGCACGCGGGTGGCGTAGTTTTTGTATTGGATGGGGAGGCCGGAGGCGTCCTTGGAAAAGTAGAGGTCGATGACGACGGGTTCCTCGATCTTGCCGAGCATGGTCTTGGTGCCGGTGGAGAGGGAGTAGATGGAGTCGGCGGTCAAATCGAGACGCGCGGGGAGCGACGACGCGAGGTAGTTGACGAGCACGAGGCCGACAAAGAGGAGGACGATGGCGAGGGCTTTGGCGCTGAGTTTCATCGGAAAATCGAAAAGGCGAAAAATTGAGAAATGGGGGAACGGATAGAACGGATCAGCGTTCGAGGGCGACGACGTTGAGGAAGAGGGTGAAGCCCATCAGGGAGAGGAAGAACACGACGTCCTTGGGATCGATGATGCCCTTGGTGAACGCGTCGAAGTGGGTGATGAAGCTGAAGTTTGAGAGGAGATCGACGAGCCAGACGGGGAAGATCGAACCGAGCACCTCGGAGAAGACGCTCCACCCCAAAAAGAGGAGGCCAAGGCAGGCGACGACGCTGATGACGAAACTGATGACTTGGTTTTTCGTGAGCGCAGATGTCAGTGAGCAAACGCCGAGGTAACTACCGGCCATGAGGACGCCGCCAAAATAGGTGCTGGCGATGACGCCCCAGTCGGGTGAGCCGAGGTAGGCGACGGTGCCGGCGAGGGGAAGGCTGAGGAGAATCGCGAGGGTGAGGAAGGCCCAGGCGGCGAGGAATTTTCCGAGGACAGCCTCCAGCGTCGTGATGGGGAGGGTGAAGAGGAGTTCGACGGTGCCGGTGCGCTTTTCCTCGGACCAGAGGCGCATGCCGGCGGCGGGAATAAGGAAAAGGAACAGCCACGGATAAAACGTGAAGTAGCTCTGCATCGTCGCTTGGTTGGCTTTAAAGAAGCCGCCGACGAAGAAGGCGAGGCCGATACTGGCGACGGAGAAGACGACGAGGAAAACGTAGGCGACGGGCGAGCGGAAATAGCCGAAGAACTCGCGTTTGAAGATGGGGGAAATCTGGGTCATGGGAAAAAGGGAAAAGGAGTGGCGGTAGGAGCTCGCTCGCTCGCGATGGGCAGGGCCGAATCGCCTGCAAGCAAGCTCCTACAAGGGAGGCGGATTAAACGTCCGAGGCCGTGAGGGTGCGGAAGATTTCGTCGAGGCGAGCGCCGGGCTTGCGCGCGTGCAGCGAAGCGGGGGTCTCGTCGGCGACGACCTTGCCTTGGGAGATGATAATCACCCGATTGCAGATGGCGTCCACTTCCTCCAAGATGTGGGTCGACAGGATCACGGCTTTCTCGACGGCCATCGCTTTGATGAGCGAGCGGACCTCGTTCTTCTGATTCGGGTCGAGGCCGTCGGTGGGTTCGTCGAGGACGAGGACGCCGGGGTCATGGAGGAGGGCTTGGGCGAAGCCGACGCGCTGTTTAAAACCCTTTGAGAGGGTTTCAATGGTCTGCTTGCGGACAGGGGCGAGATGGGTGAGGCCGATGGCGCGGTCGACTTGGGCGCGCTTGGCGGTGGCGGAGCGGAAGCCGCGGACCTCGGCGATGAAGCCGAGGAATTCCTCGACGGTCATCTCGGGGTAGGCGGGGGCGCTCTCGGGGAGATAGCCGAGCTTTCGTTTTACGGCGACGGGGTCGACGGTCACGTCGATGCCATCGACGGTGGCGGTGCCGGAATCCGGGCGAAGGAAGCCGGTGATCATCTTCATCGTGGTGGACTTGCCGGCACCGTTGGGGCCGAGGAAGCCAAGGATGTCACCGCGGTTGACGCGGAAAGAGACGCCATCGACGGCGCGTTTGGGACCGTAGGTTTTTACGAGACCTTTGACTTCAATCATGGGGAAAAGTGGGAGGGGAAAAGTGGGAGCGGAGCGGGTTGGGAAAAAAGGCGAAAAGGAAAGTTCCGTCGTTTAAAAAAGATAAATTCGGGAAAAAACGAAAAGTGAGGAAGGCTTCAAGCGGAAATTTGTGGCAGCGGGGTCTGGAGAAGACGGGGTGATGGGGCGAACGTGGCGAGCACAAACGTCAGGGTCAGGCGGAATGGCGCCGGCCGACGTCCGGCAGAAAGGCGGTGAGGAGGCCGAGGAGAAGCAAATAGGAGCAGAGCTGAAAAATAAATGGGATACTGGTGTGGTCGGCGAGATGACCGAGGGCGGCGGAGCCGATTCCACCCATGCCAAACGCCAAACCGAAGAAGAGACCGGAGACGAGGCCGACGCGGTTCGGGAGGAGCTCCTGCGCGTAAACGAGAATGGCGGAGAACGCGGAAGCGAGGACGACGCCGATGACGACGGTGAGCGCGGCGCACCAGACGAGATTCGCGTAGGGGAGGAGAAGTGCGAAGGGCGCGGCACCCAAAATGGAGACCCAAATGACGGCTTTCCGGCCGATGCGGTCACCGATGGGACCGCCGATGATCGTGCCGGCGGCGACGGCGGCGAGGAACAGGAAGAGGAGCAACTGGGCGTTTTGGACCGAGACTTGAAAGGTCTCGATGAGATAGAACGTGTAATAGCTACCGAGGCAGGCCAGGTAGAAATATTTGGAGAAAATCAACACGGCGAGAATCGCGAGGGTGGCGACAATGCGCTGCGGCGACAGCGGTGACGCGGTGGTCGGGTGAGGGGTGGCTGGGTGGCGCTGGAGGTGGGTGAGATGATCGCGATACCAGCGGCCCACGCGGGTGAGGACGATGAACCCGACAACCGGGAGCAGGGAAAACCACGCGACGTGCGCTTGGGAGCGATGGGCGATGACGAGGGCGGCGAGGAGCGGGCCGAGGGCGCTGCCGGCGTTGCCCCCGACCTGAAAGAGCGATTGAGCGAAACCGTGGCGTCCGCCCGAGGCCAGGCGAGCCACCCGCGACGCTTCGGGGTGAAAGATCGAGGAGCCGAAGCCGATGAGCGCGGCGGCGATCAGCACCAGCGCGAAGGTGTGCGCGACGGAGAGCAAGACGACGCCGCCGAGAGTGAACACCATGCCGGCGGCGAGGGAGAACGGCTGCGGGTGGCGGTCGGTGTAGAGGCCGACGAACGGTTGCAAGATCGAGGCCGTGAGCTGGAACGTCAGCGTGATGAGCCCGACCTGTGCGAAGGTGATGTGCAGTTCATCCTTGAGGACCGGATACAGCGCCGGGAGCAGCGATTGAATCGTGTCGTTGAGCAGGTGGGCGCTGCTCACGGCGACGATAATGGGCAGGACGGTGGTCGCTGCCGGGCGGGAAGGCGTCGCAGGGAGGAGACGGCTGGCGGGCGATGACGAGGGTACTGAATCGCCCGCAAGCAGGCTCCTACCCGGCGGAGGAGGCGTCATGCGGTGGCGACGAGTTCGCGTTCCTTCTCGGTCTTGAGGCGGAGTTGGCCGCACGCGGCGTCGATGTCGTGGCCTTTTTCTCGGCGGAGCGTCACCGGCACGCGGGCGGCGCGCAGGACGTCGGCGAAGCGCTCTTGGCGGTTATTGGACGGACGTTTCCACGGGAGTCCGGCCACGGTGTTGTAAGGGATGAGGTTGACGTGTGCGTGGAGGTCGCGGGCGATGTCGCGGAGCTCGCCAGCTTGGTCGATGGAGTCGTTGACGTCCTCGATCAAAATGAACTCGAGGGTGACCATGCGGCCATGTTTCGCGGTGAACTGTTCGATGGCCGGGATGAGTTTCGCGAGCGGATAGGCCTTGTTGATGGGCATGATCTTCTCGCGGACTTCGTCGGTGGCACCGTGGAGGGAGATCGCGAGGCGGAAGCCGAGGGGCTCGTCGGCCAGTCGCAGGATTTTGGGTACGAGGCCGCTGGTGGAAAGCGTGATGCGGCGGGCGCCGACGCCGAGGCCCCATTCGGCGTTGACGATGGTGAGGGCGAGGAGCGTGGCGTCGTAGTTGGCGAGCGGTTCGCCCATGCCCATGACCACGATGTTGTCGAACGAGGCGAGCTCCATGCGAGCGCGGGGGGTGCGGGCGTCTTCGCGGTAGCAGACTTGGAGGAGTTGGGCGACGATTTCGCCGGCGCTGAGGTCGCGTTTAAGACCGGCGAGACCGCTCGCGCAAAAGACACAGCCCATCGCGCAGCCGACTTGGGTGGAGATGCAGATGGTCTTGCGGGAATGCTCGGGGCCGACGCCCTCCTGGGGGACGCGGATGATGACGGTTTCGATGAGGGATTTGTCGCCGAGCTCGAGGAGGAGTTTATCGGTGACGTCTTTGGACTGTTTGTTGAACACGAGCGCGACGGGCATGAGCTCGAAGGTTTCGGCGAGCCACGTGCGGAGCGGCTTGGAGAGATTAGTCATTTCGTCCCAAGTGCGGACGCGTTTTTTGTAGAGCCAATCGAGGATTTGTTTCGCACGAAAAACAGGCTCGCCGGCCTCGCGCAGGCGAGCGGAGAGGGTGTCGAGGGTTTCACCGGTGAGCGGAGGCTTGGCGGGCGTGGAGAGCATTCGAGCGGAGCAGACTAGGGCGGGAAAGAGACGGTGCAAGCGGGGACGCAGCCGAGTGGAGGCAGGCGCAAGATGCGGGGGCGGCGGGGCGCAAACGTCCGCTGGCTGGCGCTCGCGGCTACGGGGTGCGGGGAGAGACGTGCTTTCCCTAACGGCAGCGGTTTCTCGTCCGATGCAGAAGAGCCTCGCCGTCGCGGTGCGCGATGGGCAGGAGGCACACGTCGTGGCCTTCGACGTGAAGAGCGACGGCGGCACGCTCGCCATCACGGCAAATTATTTTCTAGTGCGCGTGCAGACGCTCACCAAGGGCGCGGGGGGAATCCGCGGAGCGCCAGCGGCGGACAACGCACTACGGCTTGAGCCAGCGTACGAGCCACTCGCGCGCGGCGACCATCGAGTCGGGATTCACTTTGTGGCCGGTGTTGGGTTGGACGCGCAGCACGAATTTTTCGTCGGCTCCGGCGGCGTGATATGCGGCGCGCGCGGCGTCGGCGCAAAGTTGCAGGCCCGGCAGGGGAGTGCGCGCGTCGGTCTCGCCGTTGATGGCGAGCAAGGGACGCGGCGCGATCAGCGGGAGCATCGCCGGCCCATCGAAGGCACCGTCGATCCCGGGCGCCACGCGGGCATAAAAGGTGCGCACGAAGTCAGCGCCGGGGTTCGCGACGCCGGACTCTTGGGCGGCGGTGTTGAAGGCGGCTTGCACGGTGCTGATCCGTGATTGCCAGGAATTGTGATCAAGGGCCCAGCGGAAACTTTGCACCCCGATGCAGGAGACCGCGACGGCGACGCGCGGATCAGCAGCGGCGGCGAGGTAGGTCTCGATACCACCTTTGGAAAAACCCATGAGGCCGATGCGGCGCGGGTCGATGTCGTCGCGTGTTTCCAAATAGTCGAGCAGGCGCATGACGTCCCAAGCGGTATCGAAAAAGAAAGGATGCTCTTGGCCGGTGCGAAACGTGCGGAGAATGGCGGCGACGTATTCGGTGGCTTTGGCGGCCTTTCCGCCTGGGGTGCGGGCGCCGTGATAGCGGCCGTCGATCGCGACACCGACGAGTCCCACGCGGGCGTAGTCGATGAGCAGTGCGCGTTCGGCTTCTTTGTTTCCGCCGGTGCCGTGCAGAACAATCACGGCGGGACGCCGGACGGACGAAGAGGCGGCTGCGCCCGAGGCGTCCGGTTTTATGAGAATGCCGGGGACGCGTTGGCCGGCCTCGGTGGCGAAGCTGAAGTCGATTTCGACGAGGCCGTCTTGGGTGTTGGGTGCGCCGGCGGCTGCTGCCAGCGGCACGCGCGGACGATCGAGGAGTTTGAGAAACGCCGTGCGCGAATCAACGGCGTGGACAGCGCACGCGGTGAGTAAAGCGAAGGCGGCAAGGGTGAGCCGGTGCATCATATGCTGGGAGACAGCCGGCCCCGGCGAACGAGGGCAAGCGAGGACCTCAAGCCGGCGTAGCTTTCATCATTCCCCGCTCGGAGCGCGCAGCCGGGAGGGACGGCGCAATCCGCGGCGCGATTAGTTCGTCAACGTGCGGTTGAGTGCGCTGACGATGGCCTTGATCGAGGCGAGTTCGATATTGGTATCGATGCCGGCGCCGTAGAGCGTGTGGCCGCGTTCGGTCTTGATCTGGATGTAGCTCACCGCGCGTGCCTCGGCGCCCTGGCCGAGCGAGTGCTCGGAGTAGGCGAGGACGTCGAATTTCGGCAGCTGAGTGGCACCGAGGGCGCGCACGAAGGCGTCGATCGGGCCGTTGCCGGTCGCGGTGAGCGTGTGGAGTTGCTGGTCGAAACCGATTTCGGCTTCACAGGTGACGACGCTGTCGCGCTCAGTGGTCTTGAAGTGCTGGAGTTCGACGGGCGCGGTGCGGGCGAGATATTCGCGATGGAAGACGTCGTAGATTTCCTGCGGGGTGAGCTCGGTGCCTTTGGCGTCCGCGTAGTCGTTGATGATTTTGCCGATTTCCTTGTGCATGAGTTTCGGCAAGGCGTAGCCGAAGGAATTTTCGAGCACGTAAGCGACGCCGCCTTTGCCAGACTGGCTGTTGATGCGGATGATGGCCTTGTAGCTGCGACCGAGGTCGGCGGGATCGATGGGAATGTAAATGACATCCCACGGGGCGTCGGGCTTCTGAACGGCCCAAGATTTCTTGATGGCGTCTTGGTGCGAGCCGCTGAAGGCCGTGAAGACCAACTCGCCGGCGTAGGGTTGGCGCGGCGGGACTTCGAGGCGGGTGCAGCGCTCGTAGACATCGCGGATGCCGTTGATGTCGGAGAAGTCGAGACCGGGATAAATGCCGTGCGTGTAGAGGTTCAGTGCGACGGTGACGATGTCGAGGTTGCCCGTGCGTTCCCCGTTGCCGAAGAGTGTGCCCTCGACGCGGTCGGCGCCCGCGAGCAGGGCGAGTTCGGTGGCGGCGATGCCGGTGCCGCGGTCGTTATGGGTGTGCAGGGAGATGAGCGTGAGGTCGCGGCGCGTGAGGTGGGTGGACATCCACTCGATCTGATCGGCGTGGATGTTGGGCGTGGCGTATTCGACGGTGGCCGGGAGATTGAGGATGATCTTGTTTTCCGCGGTCGGCTGCCAGACGTCGGTGACGGCTTCGCAAATCTCCAAGGCGAAATCGAGTTCGGTGCTGGTGAAGCTCTCGGGCGAATACTCAAAACGCATTCGGGTGCCGGCTACGACGAGCGGGGCGGAGTAGTGCTTGACCCACTTCGTGCCTTGAACGGCGATCGCGACGATGTCGGCGCGCGTGGCGTTGAAGACGTGCTGGCGCTGGGCCGGCGACGTGGAGTTGTAGAGGTGAAAGATGGCGTTCTTCGCGCCGCGCAGGGCAGCGATGCTGCGGATAATGAGCTCTTCACGGCATTGGCAGAGCACCTGAATCGCGACGTCATGGGGGATGCGGTCTTCCTCGATGAGACGGCGACAGAAATCGAATTCGATTTGGGAAGCCGAAGGGAAACCGACCTCGATTTCCTTGAAGCCGATTTTCACGAGCAACTCGAAGTATTCGAGTTTCTCGTCGACGCTCATGGGTTGGGCGAGGGCTTGGTTGCCGTCGCGGAGATCGACGCTGCACCAGATCGGGGCGCGGTCGAGAGTGCGGTTGGGCCACTGGCGGTTGGGCAAGTTGACGGGCGGGAACGGGCGATATTTACTAACGGGCGCGGATTGCATGGAACGAAAAGGTGAGCGTTAATTTGAGTGCGAACAGGCCGGACGAGACCGGACGATCTATGATCACGCCGCGAAGGGCGGGCGGGGATTCCTCGGATTGACGCACGACCGGCCGCTCGGCGGCTTCCTCTTAGAGGTCGTGCGTGGTGGTAAGTCGAAGGGACTGGAGCGAGGCTCGCATTACTGCTTTAGCTATCGGAACGCGGCGGGAAAAGTCAAGGGACGGTTCGGCGGGACCCCGGGGACATCGTGGACAAAAACTTACTTCGATGAGCGATGATTGCGCGTGCCGATAGCGACGACTCGCTCCTGTAACCGCGCGATTGAAGCCGCGTCTTGCGTGATGTGCATGACCTTGCCTCCATCCGCGTATGCCTGACGACGATCCGCCGCTCGATCTGGTCGATTGCCTCGCTCGAGTGCGTCGGCACGACCAGGCGGCTGCACGCGAACTGGTTGAACATCTGCACCCATTGGTCATCCGCATCGTGCGTTCGCACCTGCCTCGGCGAGTCGCCGAGGAGGATTTGTCCCAAGAAATTTTCCTGAAAATGTTCACGCGACTCGCACAGTATCAAGGCGCGGTGCCGTTTTCGCATTGGGTGTCGAGGATTGCCGTGACGACCTGCATCGATCACCTACGCGCGCAGAAGCGCCGGCCGGAGTTTCGTTGGGCGGACCTCTCTGAGACCGAGGCGGACGTGCTCGATAACATTATTACGAACGAGAACGACGTGCCGGCCAACGATGCGATGGCCGCGCACGAGCTGGTGCACAAATTACTCAACCAACTCAAACCGGACGATCAGATGGTGATTCGCATGCTTGATCTTCAGCAAAAAACCATCGCGGAGATCAGTGCCCTGACCGGCTGGAATCAGTCGTTGATCAAAGTTCGCGCCTTCCGGGCTCGACGGAAGTTGCAGAAGCTATTTCAAGAACTACAAAAAACGGAACGCACATGAATCTGAACGCACCCAAGCATCCTTGGAATCGGCTAATGGTCGCAGTCCGCAATGGGGTGCCCGATCGCGACACGGCGGCACCCTATGGTTTTGCCGCTCGCATTGCGGCCCTCGCGATGGCGCAGGAGCGCAAGGTCGCCTCCTTGTGTGAGCGCTTTGCCTTTCGCGCGCTCGGCGCGGCCTGCGCGCTGGCGCTGCTGAGTGTCGTCGCAAATTATTCCAGCTTGGGCAGTGCGCTGGCGTTCGCTGATGACGATTTGGTTGAAGACGATCCCGTAGCCGTGCTTCTTGACACCTGATCTTATGGAAAAACCGTGGAAAGTCGTGGTGGCCTTTGTTGGCGTGTTTATCGCCGGCGCGGTTTTTGGCGGATTTTTTGCGCTGCGGATGAATCAACGAGAAGCGCGTCCGCGTTTTTCACAGGCGAGCGTGTCTCCGGCTGCCGCGTCCGCGGCGGTCGGCCAAACGCCGGCACCGAGTAGCGGGAACCGTCCGAAGACTCCGCTGCCTCAATTGCAATTGCCGGCCGCGATGGCGGTGCAAGCGCCGCAGCTCATGCGGCGTTACGTGGAGCGCCTGGATCTCACGGCAGAGCAAAAGGAAAAGATCAACCCGCTGCTCGTGCGGGCGGCGGCGGACATTCGCCGTCAGCAGCAGACCAATTTGCAGGAGACGGCGATTATCATCCAACATTTGCAGGAAGATCTCGCCAAAGAGCTGACTCCGGTGCAGCGCGTGCGGTTGGAAGAAATGACCGAAAACCAGCGTCAAATTGTTGAGCAACGGGAGCGCCAGCAGGCGGAGAAGCCGCGCAATCTGCCGGGGCAAAAACCGGCGTTCAAGGATGGCGTGAAGCCGAAGAAGGGGACGGGCAAGCCGGTCGACGACGGAAATTGAATTTGATGTTGCGCGCGCAGGGTCGCACCCCATGGTCCGCGTCGGCCAGGTGCCATACATGAGCAGGCGCGTGAACTCCGCCAGGACCGGAAGGTAGCAACGGCAACGACGTCCTCTCAGTGCCGTGGAGTGCCTGGCCACTTATTTTTTCGCTGAAGGCAGGAGCGGGCTTGCAAGCACTCCGGCGGTTGACCTGAGTTTCCTTCGCCTGCAAGCAGGCCTCTACAAAATATGGCGGGCACCTATCAAGTTATCGCGCGCAAGTGGCGGCCGCAGACCTTCGCCGACCTCGTCGGTCAGGATCACGTGGTGCGCACGCTGACCAATGCCATCAACCGCGGTCGCATCGCCCATGCTTATCTCTTCGTCGGGCCGCGTGGCACGGGCAAGACTTCGACGGCGCGCATTTTCGCGAAGGCGCTCAATTGCACCGACGGGCCCAAGGCAGACTTTGATGTCAACGATCCGGCGTGCGTCTCGATCGCGGAGGGGTCGCATCTCGACGTGGTGGAGATCGATGGTGCCTCGAACAACGGCGTCGACCAGGTGCGCGACCTCCGTGACACGGTCCGCTACGCACCGGCGCAGGGGAAATTCAAGGTCTACATCATCGACGAAGTGCACATGCTTTCGGCGCAGGCGTTCAATGCTTTGCTCAAGACGCTGGAGGAGCCGCCGGCGCACGTGAAGTTTGTCTTTGCGACGACCGATCCGCAGAAGGTGCTGCCGACGATCATTTCGCGTTGTCAGCGTTTCGATTTGAAGCCGATCCCGACCGACTTGATCGTGGAGCGGCTGAAGAAAATCGCGGTCGACGAGAAGATTACCGTCACGGAGGCGGCGCTCGGGTGTATCGCGCGGATGGCGGACGGAGGGATGCGCGATGCGCAGTCAATCTTTGACCAGATGATTTCGTTTTGTGGGGCGGAGATATCCGAGCCCGATGTACTCGATGTCTACGGTTTGGTCTCCGCCGAAAAAATCGCAGAGCTGGCGGCCGCGCTCGCGGCGGGAGACCACCAGAAGTTGGTGGCGATCGTCGATGACTGCGATTCCGGGGGTCGCGATCTCGTGCGTTTGCTGGTGGATTTGCAGGCGTTGGTGCGCACGGCGTTGCTGGATGCGATCGCGAAAGGTGGCCGGAGCGATGCCCTCGGGGGAGTGGCGATGACGACCGAGCAAATCACGCGGATGCTCGACGGTCTGCGCGAAGGCGAGGGGAGTGTGAAGCTCGGGCTCGCGGAGAAAATTAATTTTGAAGTCACCTTGCTGAAGGCCGTTGAGGCGAGCCGGTCGCGAGCGATCGACAGCCTCATCAAGGAACTCGCGGCGCTGGCCGACGAGTCGCCAGCGGCCCCTGCAGTGGCCGGGACAGACGACAGCGAAAAAAAAAAGGGCTGATTGATCGGTTGGAAGTGCGTTTGGCCGCCGCGCTCGTGGCCGAGGGCCATGGCCGTGTGCTGACGGCGAAGGTGGACGTCGCTGAAAACGTGGAGAAGACGAGCGCACAGGCGGAGGACGTGGCCGAGGCGGCCGCGACCGCAGCTCCGGCGACGATGGAAAATGGCGCGAATGTTTGGCCTGATGAGAACGCGGAGGCGGCCTTCATCGCGGACGCGCGTCAGCGGGGTGAGCCGGTCAAGGCCGCAGCGGTGACGGTTCAGGCGGCTGAGGAAAAAGAAGATTTGCAGCGTTCGACGCCGCCCTTGGCAGAGTTGGTGAACCGCCTTTCGCCGGCGGTGCGCGAGGTGCTGGACGATCTCTTTCGGGTGAAGTTTACGACGGTGCGTCGAGTGCCGAAAAGTGTGTTGAAGGGGTGAGGAGCGTTGCGCGGTTTTGGCGCGATCGGGCCGGAGGAGAATCGGCGCTGGGCCCGCAGCGGACCGGCGTGGCGCGGTTTACTCGTTCCAAGTGGAGCCCACCTCGCGTCGGCCCTGGATACTCCGGGCGTAGATGTAGCCCTCGATTTCGCGGTTCGCGTAGGGAGCGAGCAACGGGACGATCTCGCGGCGATACATTCCCTCCGTCAAGCCCTCGAGCCCATCGAGGCGGACCAACGCGGCGGCATCGACCGACCAGATTTCTCCGACCACGCCGTCGCGATCGTCCGGTTTGGCGACCATCCCCGGGAATCCGTCCAAGGCGTACAGGCAGAAACCGGGGGCGGTGCGGGCTGCGCCTACAAATTCCTGATCACCCAGATAGTGGTGATTGGAACAGGCGCGTTTGAGCGTGCCGTAAACGAAGAGGAGTTTTCCCGTGCTCATGGTGGGTGGGGCGGGGTGGCGGTCGCGTCGGAAGTGAGCGGAAGGGACGGAATCTCCAGCACAAGTGCCGTGGTGTTGTCGCGTCCGGAAGCGTTGACGGATTCCTCGACGAGGCGTTGGGCGGGCGGCTCATCGGCGCGCGCGGCCGGTGGCGTGCGGACGAGGTCTTCGAGTTGGCGATCCCACAAGCCGTCGGTGAGACCATCTGAGCAAATGAGAAAGCGATCGCCGGGGCGGTGATCGATGGCGCCAATCTGCGGATCGATAAACTGGTTGCCGGCGCCGAGGACTTGGTTGAGGGCGTTACGCGCCGGGTGTTCGCGGGCCTGCCGCTCGTTGAGGTCGCCCTTGCGGCGCAACCAACCGACGTAGCTGTGATCGTGAGTGAGTTGCCGCATGCCGCCCTCGCGCGGGAGGTAATAGATCCGGCTGTCGCCGATATGCGCGAAATACATCCAGTCGGGCGTGAACCAAGTGAGGCTGAGGGTAGCGCCCATGCCGGCGCATTCCTCGTAGGAGCGGCCATAGTGAATAAGGTCGGCGTGAATCGCGGAGAACAGCTCAGCGAGGATGTCGCTAAAACCGTTCGCGAGTCCGACGGCGGAAAGGCGGAAGCCCCGGGGGAGCAGACGCGTGATCCGATCAATCGCGATGCGGCTCGCGAATTCGCCGGATTTCGCTCCGCCCAGGCCATCGCTGACGGCAAAAATGAAGTCCGCTCCGGCGAGCGGAGCGTGTCCGGTCTTGCCCAGATAGCGCACGTCGTGACCGTCAAACGTCAGGGCGAGAAAGGTATCCTCGTTGTTTTTGCGGACGCGACCGACGTGCGTCAGCCCGGACCAACGCACGTTACTCGACCGGCTGGATTCGGGCGTGATTGAGGATGCTACGGGCGGATTCATCACGAGAAAACTCAACCCGAAGGTTTGAGTGAGACGGTGCCCTCGCCACCAGCGAGCAGCGTGGCGAACTCAAAATCGATCACGCAAAAGCGGCCGTCGGAGATGCGGTAGGTGATATTACGTAATTCCCGATCTTCATGGCGGACGCCGTAGAGCTCGATCTCGGCAAAAATCTCCTGTTGGCGTGCGGGGTCCATGTGCTCCACGCGATTCCCGCAATTGGTGGTGATGATTTTCAGTGCTTCCGGCGCTACCTCCAACAGACGGGGAACGAAGGTGCAGCCCCGTTCTTCAAGGTGACGGAGCACCCGCACCTCGTGCTCGAAGCGCTCTTTGGCCTGATGCCCGCGAAAGGTTTTGTGGACGCGGCCGTCGTAGCTGATGCGCACGAGCGCGCGGGCGGTGTCTTTCATTTCGCGCATGATACTGGGTACCGAGACGGTTCGGGCGGTTGCGAGCGCTGGCAAGCGTGTCCTGCGGGTCGACGGAAGGGTAAACGCGGTTGATTCCTCAAAAATTGTCATGAATGAAACTTCTGATTGCCTCTGGCATATAAGGTGCTGATTTCTGAGATGAGTTGGCGTTCCCGTGATGGGGCGCCGGCTCGTTTCTCCCTCCACAAAAAACCTCAGTCGACCGCTCCCAAGCCCACCTCTTATGGCCAAATACAAACTGGAATACATCTGGCTCGACGGCTATACGCCCCTTGCCAACCTGCGCAGCAAAACTCAGATCAAGGATTTCGCCAGCTTTCCGAAGCTCGGAGAACTTGGCGATTGGGGCTTCGACGGAAGCTCTACCCAGCAGGCCGAGGGCAAGAGCTCGGACATCGTGCTGAAACCGGTCGCGGTTTATCCCGACTCCACGCGCAAGAACGGCGTGCTCGTGATGTGCGAGTGCTTCCAGCACACGGGGGTGCCCAGTCCTTCAAATTCACGGGCGACGATTCCAGATGACGCCGGAACGTGGTTCGGCTTCGAGCAGGAGTATTTCTTTTTCGAGGACGGTGTTCCGCTGGGCTTCCCGAAGGACGGCTATCCGGCCCCGCAGGGTCCCTACTACACCGGTGTGGGCTACAAGAACGTCGGTAGCATCGCGCGCGAGATCGTCGAGAAGCACATCGATATATGTCTCGATGCCGGCATTAACCTCGAAGGCATCAACGCCGAAGTCGCCAAGGGCCAGTGGGAATTCCAGATTTTCGGCAAAGGCTCGAAGAGCGCAGCCGACCAAATGTGGGTCGCTCGCTACATCCTCGCCCGGCTGGCCGAAAGCTACGGCATCGACATCGAATGGCGCTGCAAGCCCATCCTCGCGCCGTTTAACCAGCCGCTCGACTGGAACGGCTCGGGTATGCATGCCAATTTCTCGACGACTCATATGCGTGAAGTCGGCGGCAAGGCCTACTTCGAGAAGCTCATGGCCGCCTTCAGCAAGCACTGCAACGAACACATCGCGGTCTATGGCCCTGAGAATCACCTCCGGCTCACCGGTCTCCACGAGACGCAGGCGATCGATAAATTCAGTTACGGCCTTGCTGATCGCGGCGCGTCCGTTCGCATGCCGCACAGTTTCGTCAACAACGGCTACAAGGGTTACCTCGAGGACCGTCGTCCAAATTCCGCCGCCGATCCGTATCTGGTCGCCGGTCGGATTCTCAAGACGATCCAGTCGGTGCCGACGACCTGAGCACGCTGAGTTTCGATCCGTTTTTTCATTCCACGGCGTCACCCTTTTGGGCTGACGCCGTTTTTGTCGGCGCGCGGAACGCCCTGCGGCGGGGTGCGCCAGTTTAGCCCGCGTGCACTCCCTCCGGCCCCGGTCCGCTCACTCCTCTCCTGCGAGTGGGTGGTAGGGGTTGTGCTTTCGCGATGCCCGGGCGCTTACCTCGCGAACTGAAATCAACGTCTCGTGATATTTGGACGCTAGTCGAAACCCCACTCGCTCACGCTCGCAGCTACCAGCGGTCAAAAACTCAAGTGACGTTGGTATGAAATCACAAAAAAGCCCGGATCGTTGGGACCCGGGCTGGAGGCAAGCGCGCGAGATCCCGCGGCTTACTTCAGGATCATCTCTTTCACCGATTTGCCGGCCGGGATCATCGGGAGGACGTGTTCCGTATAGGGCACGATGATGTCGAGGACGAACGGGCCGTCGTGATCGAGCATCTCTTGGATGGCTGCCTTGAGTTCGCTTTTTTTGTGGACGCGGCGACCCTTCACGCCGAAGCCTTCGGCGATTTTCACGAAATCTGGATACAGGCCGGCGAGATTGTCGGGACCGCCGACGTTGGTCTCGTCGCCGAGGATGGTGTTGCCCCGGACGCTGCCGTAGAAGCGATCTTCCCACTGGACGACCATGCCGAGGTGCTGATTATTGAGGATCATCGCTTTTGCGGCGATTTTCTCAATGTGGCAGGTGGCGAGTTCTTGGATGTTCATGATGAACGAGCCATCGCCATCAATGTCGATGACCTGCTTGTCGGGGCAGGCGACCTTCGCACCCATCGCTGCGGGATAGCCGAAGCCCATGGCGCCGAGACCGAGCGAGCTGATGAAGCGGCGGGGTTCATTGAAGCGATAGAATTGCGCGGCCCACATCTGATGCTGGCCAACGCCCGTCGTGATAATCGCGTCGCCTTTGGTGAGTTCGTAGAGGGCGGCGACGGCTTCTTGGGGCACGATGTGCTTGCTCTCTTCGAAACGAAAGGGGTGGTCTTTCTTCCAGGTCGCGATTTGCGCGTGCCACGCGGAGGTATCGGGCGGCGCGAACTTATGCGCCGCAGCGAGCTCGTTCAGACGGACCAGTGCGGGCTTGATGTCGCTGACGATCGGCAAGGTGACGCGCTTATTCTTGTTGTGCTCGGAGGCGTCGATGTCGACGTGGACGATCTTGGCCTGAGTTGCGAATTTATTGGTGTCTCCGGTGATGCGATCGTCGAACCGAGCGCCGAAGCAGAGCAGCAGATCGCATTGGTCAACGGCCCAATTCCCATATGCGGCGCCGTGCATGCCGAACCATTGCATCGACAGGGGATGTGATTCTGGGAAGCCGCCCAGGCCCATGAGCGTGGTGGCGACGGGGACATTGGTTTTTTCTGCGAAGGCCTTCAGGTCGGCGTGAGCCTCGGCCGAAATGATGCCGCCGCCGGCGTAGAGCACGGGGCGCTTCGCCTCGGCGATCAGGGCGAGCACTTGTTTCAGCTGGTCATCGGGGGCCTTAAACGTCGCCGTCGCGTAGCTGCTGCGGAACTCAACCGTCGCGGGAAACACGGGCTGGAATTTCGCTTGTTGGACGTCCTTCGGAATGTCGATGACGACCGGGCCTGGGCGACCGCTGCGCGCAAGGTAGAACGCCTCTTTGAAAATTCTGGGCAGATCCTTCACGTCCATGACGAGGTAGGAGTGCTTCACGATCGGCAGGGTCATGCCGTAGAAATCGGTCTCCTGAAACGCCATCTTACCGATGTATTTCGAGAATACCTGGCCGGTGATCGCGACCATCGGGATCGAGTCCATGAACGCATCGGCAATCGCGGAGACGAGGTTGGTGGCACCGGGACCGCTGGTGGCCATGCATACGCCGACTTTACCGGTGGCGCGGGCGTAGCCCTCGGCGGCAAACGAACCGCCCTGCTCGTGACGCGGCAAAATGGTGCGGATCTTGTCGGTGCGGGCGAGCGATTGGTGGAGTTCCTGCGAGGCGCCGCCTGGATAGGCAAAGATAACATCCACGCCCTCGCGGATGAGGCACTCGACGACGCAGTCGGCGCCCTTCATTTCGCGGCCGATCTCGGCCTGAGGAAACGCAGCGGGGGAGGTGTGATCTTTTTTCATGGCAATGAGCTCTGGATAGAGAATCTCGTATCAAAAAGGAGCGGTGGGGCGGGAGGCAAGCCTGCGGATGAGCGGGATTTTGTCTGGCGCTCTCTGGCGGGGGTTGCAGGGTGTCGCTCGTGTTAAAACTGCTCTTCATCGGCGACATCGTGGGTCGACCTGGCCGGGATATTCTCGCCGAAAAACTGCCCCGCGTGCGCACCGAGCACAGCGTTGATTTCGTCATCGCCAATGGGGAGAACGCCGCCGCCGGCGCGGGGATTACGGGAGCGATTGCCAAATCCATTTTGGGGAGCGGCGTCGATGCGATCACTCTGGGTGACCACGTGTGGGACCAACGCGGATGGGAAAACGAGATCGGCCAAATCGAACACGTGTGTCGTCCGGCGAATCTGCCGAGGTCGAATCCGGGGTGGGATCACCTCATCATTGAAAAACGTGGTTTTCGAGTGGCGGTGTTCACGGTACTCGGACGCACGTTTATGGGCATGAAAGCCGACTGCCCGTTCCTCTGTGCTGATCGGATGATTGAGCAACTCAAGGGGCAGGCCGACGCGATCATCGTGGAGATCCATGCCGAGGCGACTTCGGAGAAAATCGCACTCGGATGGCATCTCGATGGGCGGGTGACGGCCGTGCTCGGAACGCATACGCATGTGCCGACGGCGGATGCGCGGGTGCTGCCGAAAGGCACGGCGTTTATGTGCGATGTCGGCATGACAGGGCCGTATGCGGGTGTGCTCGGTCGCGAAGTGGCGCCGGTGGTCGCGAAGTTTCTGGACGGCATGCCGCGGCGATTCGAAGTCGCGACGGAGGACGTGCGGATTTCAGGTGCCTTGATCGAGATCAGCCCAGCGATGGCGCGGGCCGAGAAGATCGAACTGTTGACGGTGCGGCGGTAGTTGCGGCGATGTCGGAGGCGGAGGTTCGAGCGCGGAAATACGAGCGCGCGATCGGGGCGGTCTCCGGATTAGGCGAACGGCAGTTCACTTGGGCCGAAAACTCACGGCGCGAAAGAGCGGACCGAAGTCCGCGCGGATGATCAGCTCCGCACGATGCCGGCCTCTTCGAAGACGCCGAGGTGGCGGTAACGGTCGTAGCGCGTGTCGAGGAGCTTGTCGGTATCCAGTGCGCGGAGATCGTTGAGGTGTTTGTGGAGAGAATATTTCAGCGCGGCGGCGGCTTGAGCGGGATCGTTGTGGGCTCCCCCAGACGGCTCGGCCACGACCTCGTCGACGACGCCGAGTTTTTGCAGACTGTCGGCACTCACCTTGAGGGCTTCGGCGGCGATCGCGGCTTTGGCGCCGTCTTTCCAGAGGATCGCAGCGCAGCCCTCGGGCGAGATAACCGAGTAGTAGCTGTTTTCGAAGATGAGCACGCGGTCGGTCACACCGATGCCGAGGGCACCGCCGGAGCCGCCTTCGCCGACAACGATGGAAATTGTCGGGGTGCGAAGCATGGCCATTTCGCGGAGATTGACGGCGATCGCTTCGGAGACGTGGCGAGCTTCCGACTCGATCCCGGGGAAGGCACCGGGCGTATCGATGAAGCTGAAGATAGGCAGGCTGAACTTTTCGGCCATTTTCATCAGGCGGAGGGCCTTGCGGTAACCTTCAGGCTGGGCCATGCCGAAGTTCCGCGCGATCCGCTCCTTGGGGTCGCGGCCTTTTTGCTGAGCGATGATCATGACCGCGTCGCCGTTAAAAAACGCCGTGCCGCCGATGAGGGCCTGATCGTCTTTAAACTGACGGTCGCCGTGCAACTCTTGAAAGCCATCACACATGGCGTGGACGTAATCGAGGGCGTAGGGGCGTTTCGGGTGCCGGGCGATCTGGACCTTCTGCCAAGGCGACAAGTTCGAGTAGATTTCGAGACGCGTGGCCTCGATCTTTAGCTCGATGGCGCGGATTTCCTTGGCGAGATCGACGTTTGTTTCGATGGACTGCTGGCGCAGTTCATCGAGCTGTTTCGTCAGCTCGCGAAGCGGCTTTTCGAACTCCAAAACGTAGGCCGAGGATTCCATTGCTTGCGAAATTACGGGTTCGACGGCAGCCCTGTCAACGGGGCTCAGTGCAAGCCACCCGCATCCGGCGCAGGGGGATTTTTCAGTTGTTCTTTCCAGTCGGCAATCTTGGCCTGCGCCCCGAAATGTTCAGCGCGGGCCTTATCGCCACGCTCCATCCAGATGCGGGAAAGCGTGGTGTTAATAAAAAGATCGGACGGTCGTAGAGCATGGCCCTTTTCAGCGGCGGCGAGCGCGGGGTCGAGCTGGCGCAGGGAGAAATTAACCTCGGCGAGTGCGTGCCACGCCTCGAAGGACTGGGGCGCGGTCGCGGTCGCGCGCGAGAGCTTGGCGAGGGCGTTGTCAGTCTCGCCGATGGCAAAGTCAGCAGTGGCATCTTCGATCAGGGTCTGAAGTTCGTCGTCGGTCATGAGGAAAAAGATTAGTGTGAGGTGCGGCGGGAGAAAAAGAAAGGACGGCCTTTGCGGGCCGTCCTGACTGGTCGGATCAGCGCGTCTCAGTTTTGATCAGGCTTTGGGGGCGCTGCCGACCACTGCGAGCGAGAGTTTGATTTCGGTGTTCACTTTGTCCTCGTTCTGGCCGGGTTGGATGCCGTAGTCGCCTCGGGTGATTGTGAACTCGCCCCGCAAGACGAGGAGGTCGCCTTTAATTTCGGGCTTGTTCATCCGTTTGCCGAATGCGTCAGGGAGGTAGGTGATGGTGACGGGAACCTTGATTTCTTTGGTGACGCCTTTGAGCGTGAACTTACCGGTGGCGATGGCGGACGTGACGTTGTTGGCCGTCTTGGCCCCCGCCAGGGTGGTGAGCTCAAAGGTGATTTCGGGGTTGGCCGGAGCGTTGAGCCAGCCGTCACCGAGGAGGTGCCCGTTCATCATCGAGTTGGGGACGACCAGAGATTTGGTAGCGACATTGATCTTGCCGGTGGTGGCGCCGGGATTCGCCGGATCAAAGCTTACTTTGCCCGTAATTCCGGAGGCCGTGCCGGCGATCGGCTCGAGCACGGAGTCGAGGGAGAACTGAATCGCATTAACGCCCTTCGGGTCTTTGAAATCGAATGAGATCGGCGCGGCCGCAAGTGAGGCGGCGAGTCCGAGCGAGGTGACGCATATCAGGAGGGAGGTTTTCATGGTGTTGCTGGGAGCGGTTGCGGTGAGCGGAACATAAAACTGAGTGCGAAAAAAAATGCGGCCAGCGCGACGCCGGCGCCGAGGACGTCGATCCCTGGGACGAAGCGATTTTCGTAGGTCGTGAAGGCGATGCCGGTGACTTCGTCGGTTTGGGTGACCGGCACGCGATTCTGGCTCCACCCGCGGTGCGCCCCCATGGCCAACCAATAGCCGATTGAGCCAACGAATGTCAGGAGGGCTCCAGCAGCGAGGATAGAGCGGAACGCGGATTTGCGCATGAGCCGAAAGCCGGTAATCATTTTTTTCTGCGATGCAAGGCGCCCGCGCGTTACGCCGCCGAGTTTACAAAATCAACATCGCGTCGCCGTAGCTGAAGAAACGGTAGTCGCGGGCGATGGCGTCGGCATAGATTTCGCGCAACCAAGCGATGCCGTCGATCGATCCGGGGGCGAGGAAAGCGGCGACCAGACAGAGCAGAGTGGAGCGGGGTTGGTGGAAATTGGTGATGAGCGCATCCACGCCCTGGAACGTGCGTGGCGGATAGATGAATACGTCGGCTTCGGCGATGTGATTTTGGTTCTCGGGGTGCGGTGCGGCGTGGGTGGCAAGAAAATGTTCGATGCTCCGCACACTCGTCGTGCCGACGGCGACGCGGCGGCCGGTGAAGGGCGGGAACAGCGCGCGCTGCGTCGCGGCGGGGAGTTCGTAAACTTCCCGATGGATGGCGTGAGCCTCAATGGTTGAAGTCGTGATCGGTTTGAAGGTGCCGAGGCCGACATGGAGGGTGATTTCAGCGGTCCGGACGTGGTGGGCGGCTAAGGTCGAGAACAGTTCCGGAGTAAAATGCAGTCCGGCGGTGGGCGCGGCGACGGCGACTTGGCGAGCTTTGTCAGCGTAGACGGTTTGGTAGCGGGCCAGGTCCTCGTCGCGGCGCGAGCTATCGGCGCGCTCAATGTAGGGCGGTAGGGGGACGTCGCCGAGCCGATTGGCAACGTGGGTGATGGGTTCATCGCCGGGTGTGGTCAGGCGCACAAGGGCGGAGCCGTCTTCGTGTTTGGCGACAATCTCGCCGGCGAACGCGCCGTCGACGTGGGCAAACGTGGCACCGACCGGAAGTTTCTTGCCGGGGCGCACCAAGCAACGCCACACGCGTTCGCCATCGACGGGGCGAAGCAAAAAGCACTCGACCTGCCCGCCAGTCGGTCGGCGGGCATGCAGGCGCGCAGGCAGGACGGCGGCGTTGTTACGAAAAAGAATGTCGCCCGCGCGGAGGAATCGAGGGAGGTCGGCAAACGAGTGGTGGGCCACAGTGTGCGCCGTCCGATCCACGACGAGGAGACGGGACTGGTCGCGCCGCGCGGTGGGCGTCTGGGCGATCAGATGCGGAGGGAGCGAATAGTCGAAGAGATCGGTGGCGAGTGGTGTCACGAGAGAGGCGCGAGACATGAAGCCGACCAGAGGCAGCGCGGCGAGAATCTTTCATGGGTGGGGCCAACGCGGGGTGCCGGCCTGTGGCGGGTACGTGCGCGGGGACGATGGGCGATATCCGTGGTGAAAAAGGGTTGGGCGGTCGTAGCGGTGGGGGTGAGACTCATGCGAGGGCTCCTTCAGAGATTTTTCTGTCACCATTTTTCTGACACAAAAAAAGCCCGCCGCGCGCCCATGCTTTTGGCAGCAACATGGGGTCAGCAAGATCGCGGGCGCGGGTTGCGGAAGCCGGAATTTTTGACCACGGATGGCGCGGCTGCACACGGATGAAATGCGGGCGCGGGAAGCACCCGTCCACCACGGAGACACCGAGGCGGGTCAAGCCGACCCCATCTCGTGGGGTTGTGGTGTCAGCCGTATTCGCGCTTCCGCAGTCAACTTTCCCCGTCGACCGGACGATCACATTCCTCGCGACATTCGGCCATGACGCGCAACCAGATCTCGCGCAGATCGAACAATCGCGGGAGAGCGTCGCCGCGCCACGTGGCGACGACGGCATGCTGGGCGAACGCCTCGTCGTTGAGCAAGGAGAGGGCGTGGTTCAAGCCGCTCATCGCGCGTTTGAATAGGCTCACGGCCATCGCGTAGTCCCCGAAATCGAGCGCGTGGATGGCCTGCACGGCATGTTCCTCGCAGCGGTTGAGCGAACCAAGGAGGGCGACACCGAGCGACTGAGGAACTTTGGTGCCGTCGGTCGCGAGCGTTTCCCATGATTGGCGGAGGCCGAGAGCAATCGCCTTCGTCGCGATGAAGATGGGGTTCTGATGCACGGTGTAGACTTCGTCGTCAAAACTCGCCGAATCATCATCATCGTCGTCATCGTCCTCCGAGTCGTCGGAGTCACCGTCGTCACTCCAATCATCGTGGCCCCAGCCCATTTTTTCCGCGACGGTGTCGATGCGATTGCGGTCGCCCTGCGCGGCTTCGTAGAAGGTCAGGTAACGGAGAACGATGCCGTCCTGTTCGCGTAGGTAGCGTTCCCAGTCGAATTCATTCCAAGCTAGTTCACCCCGGTCGTCTCCGTCGTGGTCCTGACTACCGTCAGAATTGAAGTTACTCATGCGTTGACGCGAAACTCAGGGGGTGCGGCGGTGAAAAGCAAATGAAATTCTGATGGGAATAGTCGGCGGATTTTTTTTGCGAATTGAATCGACCGAGGGAGCTCCGCTAACGTTGCGCGCTTTTCCCATGACTGACGTGCATCACGAGACAGTTTACTTTACCGGCCGCGTGCAAGGCGTCGGCTTTCGCTATACCACTTTGCAGATTGCCAAGGAGTTCGAGGTGGCGGGAGTCGTGCGCAATCTCGCCGATGGGCGGGTGCATTTGGAGGTGGAGGGGCGTGCGGCGGACGTGACCGCCTTCATCAGCGGCGTCGAGGAGCGGATGCACAGTTACGTGCGCCAAACCGAACGAACCGCCGGCACCCGCGCTCCGCAGTTCAGTGGATTCACGATCCAATGAGCACAGTTTCGTTGGACGTGCCGGCCATTGAGCTGCGAGGGCTGGTCAAGGATTTTTCGGTAGGCCTGCGCGGCGTGAAGTTGCGGGCAGTGGACGATCTTTCCCTCCGGGTGCCGGCGGGGCAGGTTTTTGGCTTACTCGGACCGAACGGTTCAGGCAAGAGCACGACCATCAAGATCATCCTCGGCCTGCTCGAGCCGACGGCGGGAGGGTGCCGCGTCTTTGGGGTGCCAAGCGCGCAGGTTGAGGCGCGAGTGGACGTGGGCTACCTGCCGGAGTCGCCTTATTTTTACCGGCATCTGTCGGGCCGAGAGTTGGTGCGTTTCTACGCGCGCATGTGCGGCCTCGCGGGCGCAAAGTTAGCGCCCCGGGTGGCGGAGGTGATTGACTGGGTGGGTCTCACCGAAGCTGCGGACCGCCTCGTCGGCACGTATTCGAAAGGGATGCTGCAACGCATCGGGCTCGCCCAAGCGCTGGTGCACGATCCGCGTCTGGTCATCTTGGACGAGCCCACATCCGGGGTGGACCCGGTGGGTGCGGCCGCGATCAGCGAGTTGATTCTCCAGCTCAAGGCCCAAGGCAAGACCGTGCTCATCACCTCGCATCTCCTGACCCAGATCGAGGACATCTGTGACCGGGTCGCGATCCTCGATCGCGGTCGCCTGATCCTTGAGGGTGCGGTGTGCGACCTGGTGGGCGGAGCGGAGCGGCAGGCCTTGATCGTCGAAAAACTTTCCCCGGCGGAACTGCAGGAGTTGCGCGGGTGGCTCGGGCTGCGCGGGCGCACCTTGGAGGCGGTGGCCGCGCCGCGTGCACGGCTCGATCAAATTTTTCTGGAGCGGGTGGGGCGGGGTGAAGCGAAGAACCCGGAGGGTGGGGTATGAGCGGGGTGCCTTTCTCCCTGATGCGCGTGCTGCTGATCGCGCGCAACACGTTGCTCGAAGCCTCGCGGCAAAAACTGTTGAGCTTCCTGCTGGTGCTGGCGCTCGGGCTGGTGGGCGGTGCGCAGTCTTTTCGGGAATTCAATTTTGGCGCTTCCGAGCTGAAATTTCTCGCGGACCTCGGCTACGGGGCGATGGCGTTTTTTGGGGCCGCGTTAACGATCGCCGCTACGGCGCAGTTATTTTTTAGCGAGATCGACCACCGGACCGCGCTCACCTTGCTCGCGAAACCGGTCTGGCGCGCGGAGTTTATGCTCGGAAAATACCTCGGTGTGGTGGCCGTGACGGCGGTTTTTTGCGCGCTCATTACGGGTTTACTTGTCGCGGTGTTGTGGTCGCGAGAGAGCACGTTGCTGCGGGATATTCCGGACTCGTTTGCCCAGGGGCGGACGCTGCGAATAGTGGACCTCGGGTTGGCGGGCTACCTGCAGTGGCTCAAGCTGACGGTCTTGGCCGCCTTCACTTTGCTGGTCGCGAGTTTTTCGCGGACCCAGCTCTTCACGGTCGTGACGGGATTTTTCGTGCTGGTGATCTGCCATTTGCAATATCTCGCGCGGGACGCTTATGCGCAGGGCGGCTCGACGTTTGCGCAGGTGGCCGCCGGCCTCGTCGGGCTGATGTTCCCCAATTTTCAGTTGTTCAATTTTGCCGACAACGTCGGGGCGGGCATCCCGGTGGCTTGGGACCGCGTTGCGCGGGTCAGCGTTTACGCGCTGGGCTATGTGGCGGCAGGGTGCGGGCTCGCTATCTTCAGTTTTCGCAAACGTGAAATCTAGGTTGCTCGCGATTGTCGTCACCGTGGGTGGCCTCGCGCTGACGGGCGCCGCTCTGCGGTGGATGGAGGCACCATTGTGGGCCGCGTTGCGCGCGGAGCAGCCGGCGCTGCGACTTGATTCGGCAGGCGCGGCGGCGGGGCAAGGTGTGACGTTGGGTCTACTCGGCGGTTTTCGCGCGATCGTGGCGGATTTCACATGGTTGCGACTTCACGTGATCTGGGAGCAGCGCGACCTCGCAGCGACGGATACGCTGCTGCGGTTGGTTACGACGATTGACCCGCGGCCGCTCTATTTTTGGGTGAATGGCGCGCGGATCATCGCTTTCGATATGACGGCGTGGCGCATCGCGGAAGCCGGTGGCCACGACGTCGTGCCGGCCGTGCAGCGGGATCGCCTTGGCGCGGAGCAGGCCCGGCTGGCGATTCGGTTGCTGGAGGAGGCGATGACGTTTCATCCGGGCAACGCCGCGCTCTGGATCGAGCGCGCGAATATCGAGCTCAACCGTTTGGGCGACATCGAAGCGGCTGCCGAGAGCTACCGCAAGGCGTGGGAACAACCCGGCGCACCTGCCTACGCCGCGCGCTTGCATGCTGAATTGCTCCGACGGCTCGGGCGCAAGGCTGAGGCGCTCGTTTGGCTGACGAGGCTGCATCCTCAATTGCCGCCCGAGGAGGAGGGCACCGAGCTCGTCCTCAGTCGGATCCGTGATCTGGAGCGCGAGCTCGCGATACCGGTTATGCAGACTTACCTCCCGGCGGCGTCGGTTCCGCCGGGAAGGTCCGCGAGGGAGTCACGGAAGTAGATGAAGTTTTGACAGGACGTGCTGGCCCCGCCCTGTTCTCTGGCTTCCCCATGACTTTGATGACTTCGGTGACGGTCGACCTCCCCTTCCTGCTGTTGGCAGTAGCCCTGCTGTGGTTTCCGCGGCATTGGCTGAGGCTAGGCTCGGTATTCAAGCGTCGTCGGAGCGCGAACGCCGTGCGCGCCGCGAAGGAACCATGGAACAACCGGGAGCAGGGTGATCCTGGGGTGAGCTTCGCCTCCGAATTTTCTAAATTCAGAAATTACGTTGATCTCCTGCGGGCGGGGGCCGGCAGCTTGGCGCTTTTTGGCGGTTTAGGAATAACTTCATGTTTGGGTGTCGCCGAGGGCGCTCCGCGCAACATGGAGTATGCGGTGATCGGACTGCGTGCGCTGATTCTGCTGATCGGTTTGCTGGTGCAGACGGTGCGATTCGAAAATCACCGCCTGACGTTTTATCCGCCGATCTTTTATTTGGCCGGCCTGACGGTGGGATTGAGCGGCTACCGTGCCGCAGGGTTCGCGTTTGTGCTGATCTGGGCGATGAGCCCCGTTTTCGGCGGGGCTCTCGGCTTGCTGACGATCTACGCGGCGCTCGTCGTGGGCTTTGGATACGTGTTTAACGGGGGCGTGAGTACCTCGTCCGCGCTGGCGGGGTTTCTTTGCTTTCTGCCGGGTCTCCTGAGCATGCTGGCGAACCGGCCGTTGGTCGTGTTGAGTCGCAAGGGAAGCCTGCCTGCGAGGTAGCTGTGACGGCGACGCGCGTTAAAATTTGGCTCGCGGCGACTCGCCCGCGGACGCTGCCGGCGGCGGTGGCTCCGGTGCTCGTGGGCACCGCGGCCGCGTGGCGGGAGGGGAAATGTGACGCCGCAGCGGCAGGTCTGTGTCTGGTTTTTGCGGTGCTGGTGCAGATCGGCACGAATTTCGCCAATGACTATTACGATTTTATCAAGGGCGCGGATACGGCGACACGAGTTGGTCCGAAGCGTGCGGTGGCATCGGGACTGATTGCGCCGGCGACGATGAAGGGAGCACTGTGGGTGGTGTTTGCCGCGGCGTTTCTGAGCGGGCTCGGACTCATCGCGTGGGGCGGGCCTTGGCTACTGGTGGTCGGAGTGGCGAGTATTCTCTGTGGTTTCGCCTACACGGGCGGCCCCTTCCCGCTGGGCTACCACGGCCTCGGCGATGGGTTCGTCTTTGTGTTCTTCGGCCTCGTGGCCGTGGGCACAACCTGCTTCGTGCAGGCAGGGAAGGTGACGCCGGCGGCTTGGCTGGCGGCGGTGCCGATCGGACTGCTCGCGGCCAATATTCTGGTCGTAAACAATTATCGTGATGTCGACACCGACGCCGTCGCCGGGAAGCGGACCTTGGTGGTGCGCTTTGGCCGTGGATTTGCGCGCACTCAATTTGGCCTGTCGCTGGTGATCGCGTTGCTGGTACCGCTGTGTTTTTTCGCGCACGACCGCAGTATGTGGTCACTGCTCCCGCTCGGCGTGGTGCCGATGGCTTGGTCGCACTTCGGGCGACTAAGTGAAAAAAAATCACCCAGCGAGCTCATCGCTCTGCTGGGTGATACCGGAAAACTGCTGTCGCTTTACGCGCTGCTCTTGGCGATCGGCCTCGGGTTGGGCCGCGCCGATTAGAGGTGGGCGGCGACTTTCGCTTTGATGGCCGCTTTCGGCATCATGCCCACGAGGGTCTCGGCGGCTTGGCCACCTTTGAAGAGGATCATCGTCGGGATGGCCCGGACCCCATAGTCGACGGCGACCGCTTCGTTCTCGTCGATATTGACCTTCACGATGGTCAACTTGCCGTCGAGCTCGATGGCTAGCTCCTCGAGGATCGGGGCGATCGCCTTGCACGGGCCGCACCACGGTGCCCAGAAATCAACGAGCACAGGCGTCGTCGCGGACGTAATCGTCGGCTTGAATGTATCGGTGGTCAGGTTGGCGATTTTTTCAGACATAGAAATTAGAGATTGAGCAAAAGGAGAGCGGCAAAGAGCAAAGATGCAACTGCGGCGACTCCGGCCAGACCGACGATCCACGACGGGACCTCGGAGTCGGTGGCGGACGTCATGTCGGCCTCTGGACGGTGGGAGTGGGCGGTCGAGGCGGGCATCGGTATTAACGCGGCGTGGACTTGTGCAGGATTTCGGCGAGCTCATCCGGCTCCACTTGGTGGAGTTGTTTCTTGCGGGACTTCAGTTCCTCAAACGTCTTCATGGCGGTCTCCGTCATGCGCCCGTGGGTTTCATCGGAGCCCCCAAAAATGGCGAATTGTTCACCGGTGGTGATGCGTTTATGGCCGTCCTCGTTGTCGAGACCGACGCCGAGCAGGGCCGCACGGAGAGCGGGCTTCTTTTTCTTTTTACTCACGCGGTCACGGTGTGGTCACTCACCACGGTTTCAAGCGGGTTTTCCTCGACGGCTGCAACCATGATGTCGGCGAAGGGTTCGTGTTGGCGGATGCGGAGTTTTTTCAGGCGGGTGAGCTCGAGCATGGCGAGGAACGTGGCCACGAGCCGGCGCAGCGTGACGCCCTCGGGGAAGAGGTGGGAGAAAACAAAATTCTTTTCGGTGCGGGTGCGGTTGAGCAGCCATTCCATCTGGTCGGTGACGGTCGTTTGTTCGTCGTGGATTTCTCCCACGACGAGTTTTTCCGCGAGGCGGCGGAGTACCATATTGAAGGTGTTCCACAGCTCGATGCGGTCCACGCCCTTCAAGGGACGCTCACTATCGGCCAGCGAAAGATCGGAGAGGAAACGCTCCATGAGATTCTGGCGGGTGACGGCGAGATCGTTGAGCTGGGCGGCGGCTTCCTTGAATTTTTTGTATTGGAGGAGCTGGTGGACCAATTCCCAGCGTGGATCCATTTCATCTTCGACAAGATTGGGGTCGATGGCGTGCTGGCCCTTGGGCAGGAGCAGACGGCTCTTAATTTCCATCAGCGTCGCTGCCATGACAAAAAACTCACCGGCGACATCGAGGTCGAGTTGCTGCATGCCCTTGAGCGCGTCGATGTATTGGCGGGTGACGGACTCGATGGGGATGTCGTAGATATCCAGCTCGTTCTTCCGGATGAGAAAAAGCAGCAGATCGAGTGGGCCTTCGAAGACCTGAAGTTTGATGCGATAGTCGGAGTCGGGAACCACGGTCGGGCGATGGTTGCGCCGAGCGGAGGAGCGGCAAGGGGAAAAACGATTGTCGTCCGCGTGGCTGCGCGACCGGCAAAGGTCCGTTAACCGTTCCGTTACGGCGCAGGGGTGGGGCGCGCGGTTTCCGTCCGGTCGCTGTGATGGCGCCAGAACCAGCGCGCCATGGCGGGCAGAAGAATAATCGCGGCGAACATGTTCACCAAAAACATGAAGGTGAGGAGTAGGCCCATGTCGGCTTGGAACTTGAGATCGGAGAAAATCCACATACTGACCCCGATCGCCAAGGTCAGGCCCGTAAAGACAATCGCGGTGCCGGTGTCCTTGAACGCCTCGAACATCGCGTCCTCAAACTGCTCGCCGCCTTTTAATCCGGAAAGGAGTCGGGCGAAGAGATAAATGCCGTAATCCACGCCGATGCCGATGCCGAGCGCGACCACGGGAAGCGTCGACGTTTTCAGTCCGATGCCCAGGGACACCATGAGCGCGTACGCCAGATAGCTGACGATCGCGAGCGGGACGACGATGCACAGGGTGGCGCGGAAGCTGCGAAAGGTGATCAAGCACAGCGCAATCACGGCACCGAAGACCCAGTGCAAAATGGGGCGCTCGGCGGCTTGCACGACTTCGTTCGTCGCCGCCATGACGCCGGCGTTGCCACTCGCGAGGAGGAACTTGGCTTTGTCCGAAGGGTGGGCGGTGGAGAAGGCCGTGACTGCAGTGGTGACCGCGCGGAGGGTCTCGGCTTTGTGATCGCTGAGGAAAATCATGACGGGCATCACGCTGGCGTCGCGATTGAGCAGACCGGTGGCGGTCTCGATCGGCGAGACGGCTTGGGCGAGCGCTTGGGGGTTGCGCGGCAGGACGCGCCATTTGAGCGAACCTTCGCTGAAACCGGCATTGACGATTTTGGCCATCGACGGAAGCGAGATCACCGACTGGACACCGGGCACTTGGCGGATCTGGCCTTCGAACCGGTCCATCAACGAGACGACGTCGTAATCGACACAGCCGTTCGGGACGGTTTCGACGATCACGGAGAGGACGTCCACGCCGATACTAAATTTTTCCGTGATCACGCGTGAATCGATATTGTAGCGGGAATTTTGCCGCAGCTCGGGCACCCCGGCCTGGGTGTCGCCGATCCGGATTTCCCGCGCCTGCCACTCGCCCCAAAAACCGAGTGCGATAAAAAGAACGATGATGAGCATGGACGGCACCGGTTTCAGGCCCTTGGCCAGCCGTGCCCAAAACGCGTCGGTCTTCGCGCGGCGGTCGACGACCCACTGGGCGTAGGAGGCCGGCAGACGCAGATACGAGAGCAAAATGGGCAGGAGGAAGAAATTTGTGATGATGATCACCGCCACGCCAAAACTGGCGGTGATGGCGAGTTCGTGAATCGTCGGGATTTTTATCACCATCATCGTGATGAAACCGACGACGTCCGTCATGAGTGCGACGACGCCGGGCACGATGAGGCGCTTGAAGGCGAACAGTGCGGCCGTCGGGCCATCGTGACCGGCAAAAACCTCGTTGCGGAAGGTGCAGATTTTTTGGACGCCGTGGCTCACGCCGATTGCGAACACGAGGAACGGCACCAGAATCGAAAACGGGTCGATGCCATAGCCGAGCGCGGTCAGGCCGCCCAGTTGCCAGACGACGGCGACGAGGGAGCAAACGACGGGGGCGGCGGCAAGTTTCCAGCGCCCGGCGTATTTCCAGACGAGCAGTGCGGTGACTAGAATGGAAACGCCGAACAACAGGAGGACGCCGCGCGCTCCATCGCTGATGTCGCCGATGACTTTTGCGAACCCGATGATGCGAACTTCAATCGTGCCGCCGCTCTCTTTTTCGATGCGTTGACGAAGGGCCTCGAGGCC
>CAMATV010000001.1 GCA_945861235.1 Opitutus sp. GAS368 | reverse complement strand
CAACCGCCACCTGATCAGCCGAGCATAAAGAAACTTTGTCTCGGTGTTGAAGGAATCCCACTGCCCACCCATGAGCTTGGCATAATTCGGGAGCGACTTGGCGACATGCAGTCCGGCGAAAAAGCCGAAGAGTATCCGCCCCAAATCATCCGGTCGGTCCTGCACGAAGGTTCTGAGCTTCTCGCCAATCGCCCGCAGCCAAGCATCGCCGATTAGCAAGACGTGCAAGGTCTCGACCAACGCAGATCGGTCGACACCTCCTGTAATTTCCAAAATATCTAACTCGGCCAGCAGCTTCTCGGCGTCTTCGGGGTTCTTCACGGTGAGGTAGAACCCGTTGGCGAACGCCAGTTGCGTGACTCGTTCGATCAAGGGTGGCGCGTCATCGGCATGAAACTCCTTGGCGCATACGACGAGCGCGTTGGCAAGATTGGCTAACCGGCTAGACGACTGAACTTCGAGCGTTTGATTTTGCTTCATTGGAACGATCCGACCTGAAGCACCACGGCGATTTTGGCCCGCGAAACGCGGCCCACATCAATTGACCACCGTGGCCCGTGTAGGCTCGGTTGGTGACGCCCGATGAATGGGAGTCGTCGTGATGCTAACTTGGGAAGGAACAGCAGAAAGCCTGTGCATCGGAGCATGTGATGCAAACAGGGTCACCGTCATAACAACCCTCGTCCCACCGTGCGCTGGTTCGATCCGGCCAACACAAAACGCATAATGGGAAATTCGCTCGGAGGCCCGCAACGCGTTGCGACTTGACCCCGAGCGATTCGGAGCTCACCGCTCGTTCATCCCCACCCCACGTTGCTTGTCCCCAAACGGCAAGCAGAGCCTCGATTCGCGCCCGCAATCCCCCTTTCGGTCGCAGTCGTTCCCCACCCCAAGTCCCCAGCATCACCCGAACCCGCCGCCCTCCCAAAATCGACTCATTTACGTCTAACTCATCCAAATCCCCCCCTGCCCCTCCCCTTAAACCCCTCCCGGATCCGATCCCCCTGAAAATCCAGTTTCCTAGCAGCCGCTCAACTTGGCAGTGTCCTGCTCCACATCGAGCAACTCGCCAAGGTGGAAGTGACCGGCGTCGAAAAAAATCCAGCTTCCGATCAGCCCCCGCCCAAAAACCGGGTTTTGGCCGTGACCGAAAGAAACCACCCGCAGGTCTCGCAGGTATGTTTTACGAATGCCGTTTCTTGAGAGTGAGTGAACTTTCCACGATCTGCCCCCCACGAAAATCAGACCATGAAAATATTGCCCCTGTTAGTCGGACTAACCGCGTGGGCTGCCCTCCAAGGGTTGCCCACTTCGCTCGCCCAACCTGCCGCCACCGCCACCTCTCAAGCCAGGGGAAGCGGTAGCCTCACCGGCTTTGTTAGCAACGCCGAAACGAAAAGGGGCCTTGAGGGCGCCATCGTCGAGGTGCCCCAACTCGGACTCTCCACTCAGTCGGACAACTCCGGCCGTTACGTCTTGACTGGCCTACCGGCGGGAACTCACGAGATTTCGATCAGTTATCTGGGTCTTGATACGATGAAAGTATCGATCTCGGTCGCTGGGAGCCAGCGTTCGACCAGCAATGCCGAGCTCACGAGCAGCGTCTATAAACTGGATGCCTTCAAGGTAACCGGGGAACGCGAGGGCAATGCCCTAGCGCTTACGATGCAACGCAACGCGAATAACGTGAAGAACGTGGTGGCGATGGATTCCTTCGGCAACCTGCCGAACATGAGTGTGGGCGAAGTAATGATGCGCCTGCCCGGCGTCGCCCCTTCCACGAATGACGAGGGGCTCAACACCGGGTTCCAAGTCCGCGGCATGCCGGGCAACCTGAACACGGTGACGATGGATGGCCAGCGCATGCCCACCATCGGTACGAACCGCGCGCTGGAAGTGCACACGGTTTCGGCGACGATGTACGAGCAGATGGAAATGATCAAGGGGTTGACCCCCGATGCGAGCGCCGACTCGCTCGGCGGCAACCTCAATTTGAAAACCCGGTCGACCCTCAACATGAAGGAAAGGCGGATTCTGAACTTCAGCTCGATGGTTCGCGGCGCGCCTCCCTTCACGGAGCATGTTCCGCTCCGGGCGCAGCATCGTTATCATCCACTGTTCACGCTCTCCTATCAGGAAGTCTTCAGCGTTTTTGGGGAACAGCGTAATCTCGGAGTGCAGGCCAACGTCCGCTATAGTGAAAACGCGATTGGCGGCGTGATCGTTAATCGCAATTTCCAAAACGTGACGGCGTCTCCGGCGTACGTTTGGGATTACAGTATTCGAAACAATTTCAATAACCGGGCGCAGAAGAACGTAAACGTGAAGACGGAGTATCGGTTTTCGGATACTTCAAAGTTCACGGTTAACTCCCTGTTCAACCATAATATCGAGCGGATGCGCCGTGGCTATACCATGCGGGCTTACACCGGCTCCGGCACCGCCGTCCCCAGCGCGACCTCCCTCGCCACGGGCATTAATCCCGGTTGGACGGATACCGTGACCACCGTTCGGCCGCTGACCACGGCCAACTACCTGACGAGCGCGACGAACACGTCGCTGATTGATCTGAGCACGACGGGTCCGAACAGCTACATCGTCCGGCAGTGGCTCGCGTCCTTTGCGGGTGAACACACCTACGGGCCGATCAAACTCGATTATAATACCGGCTACAGCCGGAATAATCTTATGACCGGTCAGACCACGGGTGGCGGGAAGGGCGGCCAATACGCGCTCACGCAACGCATGGCTGGCGCTGGCTGGACCCTCGAGAGCCCTAACGGCGCGGATTTTTCCCGTCTTACCCAAACCGCCGGTCCGGATATCTCGGATCCCAATAATTACCGCCCGATCGCCAACGGGCTAGCTGCCAGTCCGCAGACTCAGAATCAGTATAACAAACATTTCAACGCGGACCTGATTTACACCCTGCCCACGGCTGCCCCCATCGTCTTCAAAACTGGATTCACTTGGCGGCAACTGGACATAAAGATCCAAAATTATAGCCGCCGGTGGAGTTACCTCGGTGCCGCAGCCCTTCCCACGGATCCCACCATCGGGTTTTACGGCACGTTTGCCGAAGGCAAGAATATGCCGATCTGGCAGGTCTCTGATTTCATGACGGACCGCGCGCCAAAAAATCCGGCACTTTGGTCCGAGGATCTCTACTTCTTTCACCAAAATGCCTACACTGGCGATCGGGGTGTGACCGAGGACGTCACCGCCGGTTATGGCATGTTCAAGGGCAAGTTCGGCTCCCAAGGCTGGCTGTCCCGCAGCGGCTTTCTTGCCGGGGTGCGTCAGGAAAAAACCGAAACAGAAAGCTACGGGTGGGTGCGCACGAAGGGCACGAACGTCAGCACCGTCGCCCAGCAAGTTTCCGACCCCCGCGGATCGGCATTTCGCGATTACGATGCCTACCGGCGTACTCTGGAGGGGAGCTACACCAAGACCTTCCCGAGCGTCCATATCCACCACGATATTACGCGGAACCTCAAGGCCCGCTTGAGCTGGTCGACCGGCTTCGGCCGCGCTGCTCCGACCAACCTCATGCCTAATGAGTCGGTCAGCGAGTCGACGGAGACGATCACCATCAACAATCCGTCCTTGCTGCCGCAGATGGCGACCAATTGGGATGCGACGCTCGAATATTATTTTGAACCCTTGGGCAGCCTGTCCGTGGGCTGGTTCAACAAGAATATTACCGACTACATCGTGAGTGGATTAGACAACGGGATTGTCTCCAGTGGCAACGGTAACGGGTTCAACGGCGAGTATGCGGGCTATCGCATCCAAACTTCGCTCAATGCGGGTACCGCCAAAGTAAACGGCTTTGAATTGAGCTACCAGCAGCAGTTCACGTTTCTGCCCGGGCTTTGGAAGGGAATGGCCCTCTCGGCCAATTACACCACGCTCACCACCGAAGGTGATTTCGGCAACCTCGCCGGCGTCCAGCGGAAGACCGGTGAAGTGGCCGGTTTTGTACCGAAGTTGGGAAATGTCATGGTGCGGTGGTCCTACAAAAACTTTAACACGCGCGTTATCGCCAACTACAACGGCTCCTATATTTCCTCGTTCAGCGCGACCGCCCCCGGGGCTAATCTCTATCGCTATGCCCGAACGGTGTTGGATTGGGGCATGGGTTACCAAATTAATCCGAAGCTCACCGCCACACTCGATATCAGCAACTTGACCAAGGAGCCGCAGGCCTTTTATCAGGGTACCTCACACCGATACCAGGCTTACACGCAAAACTTCCTCACCATCACCGCCGGACTTTCCGGTCGGTTCTAATCGGACAGGACAGTTAGGTTCCGGGAGGGCGTAATTCCGCCACTAAACCCCTCCCGGATCCGATCCCCCTGAAAATCCAGTTTTCTATCAGCGAAACCCATGGTGCCGATCGACACGCCCGCCGTGCCGATCATGCCTTATTTGAGAAAGTCCCTGCGGTTCGTCGTGCTCGTGCTCATAAGAATTCTGGGGCCGGCCGGAGTTGGAAGGAACGGAAGCGCCGGTGTCCGGCCAGGAGCCAACGCCCAGGGTTCTGCGCCGACAATCGCGAGTCGTGCGAAACGTCATTGCCAATTCCGCGCGTCCCACCGCCGAACGGAAGGACCATTTTCTTCCCGGTCCTGCCCGGATATCCGGCCGGAAACCTACTTCGAAAAACCCGGTTTACTTTCCCCGGATCGTGCGCCTCACTCCTCTCGCCGGCGTTTACCCCCTCGGACGCCGCGCCTCCGCCAGGTCAGTTCCCCACCATGCCCGCCCAGTTTCTCCACCTTTGAAGCTTCTCCCCACCGCCCTGCTGATTAGTTGGATCGTGCTGAGTCTGGCGCCGCGGCCACCGGCCCAAGCCGCTGCTGCGGTCGCGCCCTCCGGCCCCGCCGCGGCGGCGGCAAGAGGCGGCATCATCGAGGGTCGCGTGCTCAATCCCGCCAGCGGCGAATACCTCGGTAATGCCGAGGTGCGCCTTCAGGGCACCGAGCTTCGCGCCGTGACGCAGAGCGACGGCCGCTACCGCCTCGTCAATGTGCCGCCGGGAAACGCGACCGTGATCGTCAGCTACACCGGCTACGAATCCGCCTCCACGGCAGTGACGGTGAGCGGCGGTGAAATCGTCGTCCGCAATTTCAACCTCAAGAGCAGTCAGCCGACCGACACCGGCCGGAATGTCGTCGCCCTCGATCGCTTCACCGTCACCGCCGCCCGCGAAGGCACGGCCAAGGCGATCATGGAGCAGCGCTCGGCCATGACGGTGAAGAGTGTCGTGGCGACGGACACCTTCGGCTCGATCGTCGAGGGCAATGTCGGCGACGTGCTGCAATACGTGGCGGGCATGCAGGTGATCTATTCGGGCGACGTGCCGTTTACGGTCAGCATGGGCGGCATGGACTCCAAGTATGGCGCGCTGATGGTCGACGGCGTGCGGACCAGTGGCGCGACGCGCGCGCCCGCGCTCAGTTCCTATTCTGCCTATGCCACCGACACGATCGAGATCAACAAGACTAACAGCGCGGAGATGGACGCGGACGCGCCGGCAGGCTCAATAAACATGCGGAGCAAGAGTGCGTTTCAGCGCAAGGGCCGGTTCTTCTCCTGGGAAGCCTACTCGATCTACAACACGCACAACCCGCTCACACTCGGCAAGGTCAACGGCCCCAATGACGGCCAGAGCCGGCCGCTCAATCCGTCCCTCGTGCTCGACTACTCGGATGTCTTCCTCGATGGCAAGCTGGGCGTGGTCATGAACCTGGCCGAGACCAACTCCACCAGCGGCTCCGGCTTTTTGAATTTCACCTACAACCCTCTGCCGACGGCCCCGGGCCCCCTGCCCACCGTGATCACGGGCCTGCAGTGGGGCAAGGGCGCCATCATCCAGAAGCGGCGCGGCGGTGGATTGAATCTCGAGTACAAGCTGACCCCGCAGCTCACGCTGGCATTGCGCGGTCAGGCGAGCTGGGAGGACGCGCGCAACTACAACAAGAGCTTCGCCATCACCGCCACCCGGGCGACCTTGGGGGCGGGTTCGAACGACCTGGTTTTCATCGGCGTGCCTACGGCCAACAACGTCAACCGGTTCAACCTCGCCGGCGGCCTCAGCCACCGGATCAGCAATACCCACTCCTTTTCGCCCCAGCTCTTCTTCGAGGGCAAGCGGCTCACGCTCGACGCCAGCCTCGCCTACAGCCGGCTCGGTCAATACCGCAGCAATCTGCGCGCGCAGGGGCCCATGGACGACGAAGTCGGTTCGGCCAATATGCAATTGTTCGGGGTCGGCTGGACGGCGCGGCGCTCCGGCAGCGGCGAAACCGCCTTCGACTTCCAGCAGACCGCCGGTCCCGACCTCTACGTGCTGAACAACTGGCGGGGCACCAGCCTGACCAACAACATCGTGCGGGCGCCCAACGAACCGACCACAAAAAACCTGCTGGCCCAGATCAACGCGAAGTACGCGATGAACTGGACCTATCCGACCTTCTTCAAGGTCGGACTGAAGAGCACCGCCGCGAGTTTTTACAGCCTCACCGGCAGCTACTCCTGGACCTACGTCGGACCAACGGGGGATCGACTGCAGGCGGACCAGCCCGACACGGTGGCGCCCTTCGATCCTTTCACCGGCGGCAACATTTTCGACCGCCAGATTCCGTTCCCCGACCGGCACGCGATCGGCGTGATCCAGCGCCAGCATCCGGAGTACTTCATTCCCAATCCGGCCAATCTCACCGCCGCGGGCAACCTGCAGCCGGAGCGCTCGGCGCGCGAATACATCGATGCGGGATACTTTCTGGCGAACAGCCGCTTCGGCCGCCTGATGGTGCAGGGTGGCGTGCGGTACGAGAAGACCGATAATGAGGGCAAGAGCTACGAGCGGAATGTGCTGAGGAAGCGCCGGGGCGACTACGCCGACCCGTTCTTCAGCGGTGCGGTGCGGTACCGTTTCACGGACAAACTCATGGCGATCGCGTCGCTCAGCCAGTCGATCCAGCGCGCGAATCTGAACAGCCTCTCGGGCGTGCTCTCGGTCAACGACACGACCCGCACCGGCACGCTGCCGAATCCCGAGCTCAAGCCCGAACACGGCAACAACTACTCGATCCGCCTCGAACAGTACTTCGAGCCGGCGGGCACGTTCTCCATCGGCGTGTTTCAATTCGACATCAGCGATCTCCACCGGTCGGTCACGGGCATCCCGGCCGAGAGCATCGGGCTGGGTGACGACTATCCGGGGTACTCGTTCACGGCGCTCTCCAACGTCGGCGATTTCACGAACAAGGGCATCGAGTTCGCGTACAGCCAGCAGCTCACGTTTCTGCCCGGGGTCTTCAAGGGACTGGGCGTTTTCGCGAACTATAATCAATTCACCCGCAGCGACCCCGAACTGGCCTACCGCGCGGCGCCGAAAACCGCGTCGGCCGGCGTTTCGTTCCGGTATCGGCGGCTCAACGTAGCCTTCCGCGGCGCTTGGAGCTCCGAGGCCCTGGAGAACGCCACCGGTTATCTGCCGACCTACCTGTTCCTCGGCACGAGCCTGAACTTCCGCCTCACCGAACGGACATCGCTCACGGTCACGGGCCGCAACATCACCAACCAGGCCCGCTACGTCTATCTGCGAAACCAGCGCGGCATGCTCAACCAATTCGAAATCCAGGGCGCGAGCTGGGTCTTCGGCGTGAAAGGTGTTTTCTAGTCAGGATGCCTCGTACCGCGGCTGACAAAGAAACCAATCTAAACGGACGACAGGATGAACAGGATTTACAGGCTACACTCATGCAAACATTCACCCCCTCCCGCCGCGGCTTCCTGAGAACCGTGGGGCTCGGCACCGCAACGCTGGCGTATGGTCAACGGGTGCTCGGCGCGACGCCCGCCCTCGCGACTCACGGCGGACCCGTGGGGGGCGTGGCGGCGGACGCGATGCTCGAGAAGCATCTCGACGGACTGGCCTTCGCGGCGCTGGACCGGCGTCAGGCGGCGTACGACGCGCTCAAGACGCCGGAACAGATCCGCGCTTATCAGTCGCGACTCCGAGCCTTCTTCGTGCAACAGCTCGGCGGATTTCCTGAGCGGACGCCGCTGAACGCGCGCGTGGTCGGCCATGTTCAAGGCGAGGGTTATCGCATCGAGAAGGTGATCTACGAGAGCCTGCCCGGCTATCTGGTCACGGCGAACCTCTACCTGCCGGCCACGCCCGGACCTTATCCCGGCGTGCTCTTCTCGTGCGGCCACAGCGCCAACGGCAAGGCGATCGAAACCTATCAACTGGCCTGCGCCCTGATGGCACGGAATGGCCTCGCGGTGCTCAGCTACGACCCTGTGGGCCAGGGCGAGCGACGCCAGTACCTGTCGGGCAGCGAGAAACCCGTCTACGGCCCTACGCAGGAGCATCACCTGCTCGGGCTGCGCTGCCGGCTCACGGGCGTCGAGGTGGCGCGGTACTTCATCTGGGACGGCATGCGCGGCATCGATTACCTACAGAGCCGTTCGGACATCCTGCGTGATCGCATCGGCGCGACGGGCAACTCCGGGGGCGGCACGCTGACATCGTATCTGATGGCGCTCGACGAGCGGATCGCGTGCGCGGCGCCCAGTTGTTACCTGACCGGATTCCGGCGGCTCTACCAGACGATCGGTCCGCAGGACTACGAACAGACCATCTACGGGCAGATCGAAGGCGGGCTCGACCACGCGGACTTCGTGCTCCTGCGTGCGCCGCGACCCACGCTGCTGTGCGTGGCGACTCAGGACTACTTCGACATTCAGGGCGCCTGGGATATTTTCCGCCAGTCGAAGCGGATCTACACCCGGCTCGATGCGCCCGAGTCAGTCGAGCTGGTCGAGACCGACGAGAAGCACGGTTTCTCCATTCGCCTGCGCGAAGGTGCGACGCGCTGGATGCGTCGGTGGCTGCTCGGGATCGACGCGCCCGTGCGGGAAGCGCCGATCAAGCTGCCCGAGGAAAAGAGCCTGCTGTGCACACCCGAGGGCCAGGTCCTGCGCATGGCCGGGGCGCTCTCGCTTTTCGAGCTCCTAGCCGACGAGGTAAAGCGCGCCCAGCCGCGGCGTCCGACGCCCGCGGGCATTCGCACCGTCGCGGGCATTCGCGCCGCGGCCGCGCTGCCGCCGGTCCGTCCTGAGACCCGCGGCGGCTTCACGTGGCAGGGTCGCAGCGGCGAAAGCGTGATCCTGCACTACGACGCCGGACTCTGGCTGGCCGCGCTCCATTTTCCGGCGGCCACCGCGGGCGGTTCCGCCGAGGCGATCCTGTTCCTCCCGGACGGCGGCAAACAGGCCGGCGTCGCGAGCGGCGGACTGGACAAGCTGCTGAGCCGCGGCACGTGCCTGCTCACCCTCGACCTGCCGGGACTGGGTGAAATGCGCCCGGCTGCATCGGGCTCGGTCGCGAATTCGAACGCGATCGACACGAAGCAGGCGCAGAAAGCACTGCTCGTGGCCCGCAATCTCGTCGCGCTCCGGGCCGAGGCGATCCTGCACGCGGTCCGCTTCCTCGGCGCCGCGAGTGGCGTTCATCTCGTGTGTGGTCGGGAGGCCGCCATCGCCGCCCTGCACGCGGCTGCGCTCGAGCCCGGGCTCTTCGCTTCGCTCGAACTGCCGGCGCCGCCGGCCGGATGGGCGGAGATCGTGCGCACGCCCAACTTGCCGCTGGCGGCGGGCGATGTCGTCCGGGGCGCGCTGCACTCCTACGATCTGCCCGATCTAATCCGGATGATACCGGACGGCAAGCTGCGGCCGGCGCCCATATGACCGGAACTCCCTTTCCGTTGCGACCCAGGAGGCAGGATGCCTCGTCTACGTCGGCGCGCCGGCGACCGGACGATCGCCGTAATTCCCTTGTACCTCTGGGACCAATATCAACCCTCGCTTCACCCCTATGAATTGCCCCGCCAACGCCCACGCCCTGCCCGCTTCGTTCTCTCCCTCGCGCCCGTGGTGGCGCCACGCTGTCGTCGCCTGCCTCGCCCTCGTCGTGGGCGCCGGCCTGGCCAGCGCTGCGCCCGCGCCGCTGCGAGCCGGTATGATAGGCCTGGATACGTCGCATGTCCCTGCGTTCGTGAAACTCTTCAACGACCCGAACGCGCCCGCCGACCTCGCGGGTGTCCGGATCGTGGCCGGTTATCCCGGTGGCACCGACATGCCGGCGAGCAAGAATCGCGTGCAAAAATTCACCGAGACCGTGCGCGCCGCCGGGGTGGAGATTGTCGATTCGATCCCGAAGCTGCTGGAGAAGGTGGACGTGGTGTTCATCGAGAGCGTCGACGGCCGCATCCATTTGCAGGAGGCGATCCCGGTGATCCTGGCGGGCAAGCCGCTGTTCATCGACAAGCCGGCGGCCGGCACGCTCGCCGATGCCGTGGCGATCTATGAGCTGGCGAAGAAGCACAACGTGCCCTGCTTCTCCTCCTCGTCGCTGCGGTTTACCCCCGCCATCGCCGAACTGTCCAAGAAGGCCGAACTCGGCCGGATCGTCGGCGCGATGTCCTGGGGACCCTGCGATTACGAGCCGGGCACACCGGACCTTTTCTTCTACGGTATTCATGGCGTCGAGCCGCTCTTCGCGCTCCTCGGCCGCGGCTGCGAGTCGGTCACGCGCGTGCACACCAAGGATGTCGATGTCGTGTCGGGCACCTGGCAGGATGGCCGGGTCGCGACGTATCGCGGGTTCCGCAAAGTCAAGGGCGGTTTCGGTCTCGTCGCGTTTGGCACCGAGTCCTTCGCCCCGGCCGCACCCGGGAGCCTCGGCGGCTATCGGGGCCTCTGCGTCGAGATCGCCCGTTTTTTCCGGACGCGCCAAGCGCCGGTCAGCGCCGAGGAAACGCTCGAGGTCCTCGCGTTCATGGAGGCTGCCGACGAAAGCAAGCGGCAGGGCGGCAAGGCCGTGACGATCGCCAGCGTGCTCGCGAAAGCCCGCACGGAAGCCGCCGGCAAGCTCCCGCGCTGATGCGTTGATTGCACCCACCAATTCCCCTCGCCAACGCAACCTCTCTTTCCGCTCCCATGACTCACCTCACCCGCCGCCACTTTCTCGAGCAGTCCATGCTCACCGCGGCAGCGGCCGCCGCCGCGGCGCTGCCGTCACGACTCGGGGCGGCCGAACCGACGAAGGTCAGTGCGAACGACCGGATCACCGTGGCCATTCTCGGTTGCGGCATTCGCGGCAAGCAGCACGCGAGTTCGCTCGCCGCCCTGCCCGACTGCGAAGTCGCGTACGTGTGCGATCCGGATCGTGATCGCGCCGCCGAACTCGCGGCCACGATCGGCGCCAAGAGCGGCCGCGCTCCGAAGGCCGTGCAGGACGTGCGCGTGGTGCTCGACGACAAGTCCGTCGCCGCGGTGTTCATCGCCTCGCCCAACCACTGGCATGCGCTCAGCGCCGTCTGGGCGATGCAGGCCGGCAAGGACGTCTACGTGGAGAAACCCGTCAGCCATACCATTGTCGAGGGCCGGCGGATGGTGCAGGCCGCTCGCCGTTACGGGCGCATCTGCCAGGGCGGCACGCAGAACCGTTCGCGTGGTCCGCTCGCGACCGCCGTGCAGTATGTACAGGAAGGCAAGCTGGGCGAAGTGAAGCTCGCGCGCAGCATCATGTACGGTTCGCGCAAATCGATCGGCGGGCCGACGCCTGGGAAGATTCCGGCGAGCGTCGATTACAACCAATGGGCCGGCCCGGCCTCAATGGGGCCGATCAACCGTCCGAACTTCCACTACGACTGGCACTGGATCTGGGACACGGGCGACGGCGAGATCGGCAACAACAACATCCACGGCCTCGACATCTGCCGCTGGGGCCTGGGCGTCAGCGGCCTAGGTCGCGGCGTGCTGAGCTACGGCGGGCGCGTGGGTTATGCCGACGCGGGCGAAACCCCGAACACGCAGGTCGCGATCCTTGATTTTGGCGGCAAGACGATCGTCACGGAGACCCGCGGACTGAAGAGCGAGCCCTATCACCCGGACGTGAAGAACGGATGGTTCTTCTTCGGCACCGAGGGCATCATCGCCGACACGTCGCTGTTCGATCTGAAGGGGAAGCTGGTCCGCGCTTTCGACGGGAAAAGCGACAACCACTTCGCAAATTTCCTCCAGGCCATGCGCACGCGCAAGGTTACCGATATGAAGGCCGACATTCTCGAGGGCCACCAGTCCACCGCGCTCATTCACGCCGCCAACATTTCCTGGCGGCTCGGAAAACCCGCCACGCCGCGCGAGATCGAGCAACAGCTGAGCCAGCTCAATGCACACGACGACGTCATGGAGACGTTTGCGCGCACGCGCCGGCATCTGGCGGACAACAACGTCGACCTGGAAAAATCGAAGCTGACCCTGGGCCCGCTCCTGCAGGCCGAGCCGGGCCAGGAAAAATTCGTCGCCAACGCCGCCGCGAACGCGCTCCTGACCCGCGAATACCGCAAGCCCTTCGTCCTACCTTCGGAGCAGGAAATCGGCGCCTGAGGCGAGCTCAGCAGCTTCCTCGCCTTCCGGCTCCCTGCCGCTGGTGCGTTCGCTCTTGCCCAAGACTGCGAAACGCCGGAAAGCCTCCGAAGATTGACCGATCGCTACCGAATGCGAATCACCGGCGGTAAGGGGGGGGCGATGGGGTCAGTCCGCTGATTGCAAGGTCTGTTGCGAGAGATTGCCCTCAGCCCGTGCCAGCGCCGATCCGACCCATCCTCGAGGCGCCAAGATTCAGCGATAGGACTGCATTGCAATCAGCGGACAGACCCCATCGGGCCGCGCCGTGCAGATTCAGCGCGTGGTCCTAGGTTGATCTAAATGGCTGATCAGGACTAGCGGCTCCGATTTTGCGGGACATTGGGAAGAAAAAAATTTTGCCGATGGGCAGGATGATCCTTCACCCATTGCCAGAAGAGAGGGAAATTCTGTTGCGCACTTTGCGTATCGATCAGCTCGATACATGTGAAGAGCCGTGTAACCAATGGGGTCGGGCCGTTCGTCGTTCGGAGTTCGGAGTTCGAGGTTTTGCTCGGTTTTCATTGTGCATGATTACCATTCGAACATTGAACGGCCCGACCGTGTCCGATTCTTGCTGAAAATCCAGTTTCCGAGCAGCAACAAACCGTCGAAGGTGGGGGGAGCTCGATTTTATGGACGGGGCAGATCGCGTCGGCCGCGAGGGCGGATCCGGTGGGCGGAGGGAAACGGGCAACGACTCTCAGCGTCACGGGTAACGCGACGCCGAAGGTCGTGGAAAGGACGACGACAGTCCTTTGCGCCGCGCTTGATTTCAATCGGGAACTGGATGCCGCACGCGTTCGGCCGGCCCGAAAAATCGCGTGCGGCCGGCAGCCAAGGTTTGACTCGGAGGCGGAAGTGGCCCTTCCTCGGGACAGAAGTGCCCCGCCTCCACGGTTCGGTAACAACTGTGGGTTTTCCTGATTATGCGCCTCCCATCCCTTGTCCTTCGTTCTCTGATTTTCGGGTTTGCGACCGCCGGGATTTTGTTGGCGACCGGAGCCAAGGCGCCAGTGCCTCCCGCGGAGGGCTATCCGTTGGAAAACTATTTCGGCGCCCTCGTGCAGCAGCAGTGGCGCGACCGGGCGAATCAGCTGGCGAGGGTTACGACGGCGGACGACGTCCGGCAGCGAATCGCGTTCATCCGGGCGGAATTTCTCCGGGCGATCGGCGGCCTGCCGGCCACGAAAACGCCGCTTAACGCGCGCGTCACCGGCACGCTCGAGCGCAAAGGCTATCGGGTTGAGAAGGTGATCTACGAGAGCCTCCCGGGATGCTTCGTCACGGCCAACCTCTACGTGCCCACGACCGGCCCGGGGCCGTTTCCCGCGGTGCTCGGCACGGCGGGGCACGCCATGCCGGAAGGCAAGGCGTCGCCCGTGTACCAGTCTGCCTTCATCGCGCTCGCGCTGCGCGGCTACGTCGTCCTCGCCTTCGATCCGCCGGCCCAGGGCGAACGTTGGGAACTCAAGGATCCGGCCACGGGCGAGATGAAGTCGCTCGGCCACATTAGCCCGGGACTGCAGTGCCTCCTCACGGGCGACACGAGCGCGCGGTACTTCATGTGGGATGGCATTCGCGGCTTCGACTACCTGCTCACGCGTCCCGAGGTCGACGGACGCCGCATCGGGGTGGCGGGCAATTCCGGCGGCGGCACGCAGTCCGCCTTTCTTGGGATCTGCGAACCGCGGCTGGCGGCGGTGGCGTCGTCCTGCTACTGGACTGACTGGCCGCATCTCTGGAAGAGCGGCGGCCCCCAGGACTCCGAGCAGGTGCTGCCCGGCTGGATTCGCGCCGGGCTCGACTTCTCCGATCTCGCCTTGGCATTTGCGCCCAAGCCGATCTTAATGCTGACCGCGACGAAGGACATGTTCCCGGTCGAGGGCGCGCGGGTGGCGCACGTGGAGGCCCGGCGGATGTTCGCGCTGCTGGGCGCGGAGAAGCAGATGGGGTATTTTGAATTCAACGACGGCCACGCCTGGTCGAAGCCTCGCCGCGAGGCCACGACCGCGTGGTTCGATCAGTGGCTCGCCGGCCGGGCGGAGTTCGTGAACGAGCCGGAGCACACGACGGAGAACGTGCGCACGCTCCACTGCACCGACACGGGCCATGTCGTCACGGCGCTCGGCTCGAAGACGATGCAGCAGCTCAACCAGGCCCGCGCCGAGGAAGTCCACGCACGGCGCACGCTGGCAAAAGCGGGCGACGCCACGGCGGCGCGCGCGACGATTGCGCGCCGGCTCGGCCTGCCGGCGGGACGCGCGGCGGCGACGGCGACGTCGCGGGTTCGCACTGCCGGCACGGGTTTCGCCGCGGAGACCTTCGCAGTCGTGCCGGAGCCCGGCATCGAGTTGAACGTGCAGGTCTTCACGCCCGCGGGCGGGGGCGAGCGGCGACCGGCGGTGATCGTGCTGCGGGAGAATCTCGGTGCCGTGGACGCGGCGGCCGACGCGGATGTCGCCGCCTGGCTGCGGGCGGGACAGGGGGTGGTGGTCGCGCCGTTGCGCGGCGCGCTCCCGGCGACGACGGAAAAGCGCTCGTATTACACCCAGCCCTACAAGACGGCCATGCGGGCGATTCTCATCGGTAAATCGATGCCCGGCATGCGGGTGCAGGATGCACTGGCGCTCTACGATTTCGTACGCGCCCAGCCGTGGGTTGCGTCCGACCGGATTTCGCTCGTTGGCCGCGGCAACCTGGGCGTGATCGCGCTCTACGCGACCGCGCTCGAGCCCCGCATCGCCCGGACCGTGGCGAACGGCACGGTGCTGTCCTACCTCGAACTTGTGCGCACGCCGCAGCTGCCGGAACCACACGTGGACATCATTATTCCCGGCGTCCTGCAGGATCTGGATCTGTCCGACCTCGCTGCGCAGGCGGGTCGTGGCCGCGTGGTCCTGCTGGATCCGGTCGACGTGGAGGGCAAGGCCGTCACCGCCGAAGCCGCGCGCAGCATTTACGGTTCCAACGCCCGGGTCGTGATCGGTGGCGGGGCGGTCGCCGCGCTGCGGGCACAGTGATTGAATCCCGACGGTGATCTGATTTCGCCGGCTGATGAATTGCTTGATTCCTGGGGGGTAGTAATAGCGGCCGTTCCGCCGCCCGTTGGCCATCCTATGCCCCCGTGCCCCTGAAACTACCCACCACGAATACGCCGCGCACCGACATGAAACGTTCCCGTCCTTTCGCTTTCCTCCTCACCACCCTCGGAGCCTTGTTTTCGTCTTCCGCGCCGGTTTCCTCCGCCCCTGCGGCCAGCCTCACCAGCGAGGTTAACAACGCCGCGACCCGTTTATACCTTGCCGGAGCTTCGGTCGCCATCGCGGGAACCGCCCGGGTGGCGATTAACCCTCCCGGATCCGATCCCCCTAAAAATTCAGTTTCCTAGCAGCCCCCGCCCCAAAATCGGATTTTGGCCGTGACAGAAATCAACAGCGTGCGCGATGCCGCGATATAGCCGCAGATCGTGCATGCAGGTGAGCGGTTCTTTCCGCGAGGCAATAGCTCCATCGTCCTTGCACGGGTATTTTCTAAGCCCGTCTAGCAGTCTGATGCCGAAGGCCGTGTGGGGTGTCATTGGTGGCGCGTCCGCGCAAGGGGTTCCGACCCCGGTTAGGCGTTTACCGCGATTCTAAAAACGCTGGCTCCTTGACTCCGAGCGATCCGGATCACTGCATCCGCGCATCCCCACCCCGCGCTGCTTGCCCCAAATCGGCAAGCAGAGCCTCGATTCGCGCCCGAAAGCCCCCTTTCCGTCGCAGCCGTTCCCCACCCCAAGTCTCCATCCTCAGCCGAACCCGCCGCCATCTCAAAATCGACTGATTTACGGCTAACTCATCCAGCTCCCACCATGCCCCTCCCCTTAAACTCCTTCCGGATCCGATCCCCTGAAAATCCAGTCCCTTATGATCCCCCTGAAAAGCCAGTCCGTTATCAGTAACCCCCGTCTCAAAAAGGTATTCTTTTGAGTAAAATTTCCGCCACTATGAAAATAAGTTCTTCAGAATTCCGCGTGCTCGCCTCGATGGTGCTCGCCTCGGCCCTCGCTCCCGGTTCTCGGGCAGTCGACGAAAAATCGATCAACGCGGAGACCCCCGTCAGTACCATCACCGGAACGATCAGCAATTCCGCCACCCGCAATCTGCTCGAAGGCGCGAGAGTCGAGCTACCAACTCTAGGCCTCAAGGCCCTCACCGACAACACCGGCCGCTATGTGCTCACCGGTGTGCGGGCGGGCACTCACGAGATAGCCGTATCCTACATCGGCCTCGATTCCGCGAACGGCCAGATTACGATCGGCGCCGGTCAGCGGGCCTTGCGCGATTTCGAACTCAGCTCGAATATTTATAGGTTGGACGCGTTCAAGGTCACGGGTGAACGCGAAGGTGACGCGCTCGCCATCACGGCACAGCGGAACGCGAGCAATGTGAAGAACATCGTCGCGATGGATTCTTTCGGCAACTTGCCTAATATGAGCGCAGGCGAGGTCGTGATGCGACTGCCCGGTATCGCCGGCAGCCCCAGCGAGGAGGGATTGGCCTACGCTTTCAATATCCGCGGCATGGCGCCCGGGCTCAACACCGTCACCGTAGACGGAGGGCTCATGGCCAGTATCGGCACAAATCGCGCCTTCGAACTCCAGAGCATCTCCGGTACGATGTTCGAGCAATTAGAGGTGATCAAGGGGCACACGCCTGACAAAACAGCCGACTCGCTCGGCGGTACGATCAACATGAAGACACGGTCGCCGTTAAACATGAAAGAAAAACGCCGAGTAACTTATAGTGCGACGGTCAGGACCGCCCCCGCCTTTACCGAGCAGGTGCCGCGGCGCGAGGAGCACCGCTCCCATCCTTTATTGAACCTCGCTTATCAGGAGGTCTTCAGCGTGTTCGGGGGCACTCGCAATCTGGGCATCGCGGCAAATATTTTTTACAGCGAAAATGCCGTCGGTCAGTTTCGCGTGACCAACCAATTTCAGAACACCACCAATCTCAACGAACCCGCTTACCAATGGAGTTACCAGACGAGGGAAGGTTATAACAACCGCATGCAGCGAAGCGTGAACGTAAAGACGGATTACCGTCATTCGTTCAGCACCAAGTTTTCGCTCTCGGCGACGATCAATGATAATGTCGAGCGGTTCCGCCGAACCGACAATGCGACGGCGTACACCGGGAATGGGACCACCGTGCCAAACGCGACGACCTCTGGGGTCGTCCCCGGCTACACCGAAAAAATCACCCAGGTACGGCAGATTCCAGGAGCGATGATCGATATCGTGAACAATGGCCCGAACAGCTATGTCGTTGAAACGTACCTGCTGGATTTCGGAGCCGAGCACGAGTACGGCCGATGGCGGATAGACTACAACGTCAGCTTCAGCCGCAACCACCAGCAATCCGGCCTGCTGCCCCAAGGCGGCCAGACCACACTCACGAACCGCTTGAGCAACGTCGGCTGGACCATCGATCGCACGCTGTCGGATGTCTTCCCCCGATTCACCCAAACTGCCGGGCTCGACGTCACCAATGGGGCCAACTATCGCCCGATCGCAAACGGACTTCTGAAGACCAGTTCCGAGCAACCGCAGACCCTGCCTCAAGCCCGCGGAAACGTGCGCTATACCGTGCCCACGGCCGTGCCCGCCCACCTTAAAGCCGGTTTATCTTGGCGCGCGCAGAAAGTGTCTCTCGCCAATTACTCCCGGCGTTGGAGCTATCTCGGCACCACCGGCCTCGCCGCCGATCCCAACGCTCGCCCCTATAATAATATCAAAACCGCTCTGAAACTTCCCCGGTGGCAGACATCCGATTTTTTCGGAGGCGGCTCGGCCGGCATCTTCCCTGCCAACCCCGCCCTCTGGCTGGAAGATGGCTATTTCTTCGAATCAAACAAATACTCCGGCACGCGAAGTTTATCCGAGGAGGTGACGGCCGGATATTTCATGGCCCAAGGTAATCTCGCTCGCGAGGGTTGGCTTGGTCGCACGGGCTATCTCGCCGGCGTACGTACTGAAAAAACCGATACAGAGGGCCAGGGCTGGGTCCTTGTCCGCGCCAATCTCCGCAGCACCAACGCCCAGCAGGTCGCCGATCCAGCGGGTTCGGCGAAACGCGATTACGAAAGTGCCGCGCGCGCGAGCAAGGGCAGCTATACGAAATCGTTCCCCAGCGCCCACCTCACCCATGATCTGACCAAGGACATCAAGGCCCGCCTCAGTTGGTCCACCAGCTTCGGCCGACCCGCCATTTCGAATCTCTTGCCCAGCGAATCCGCCAACGAGACCACCCAGACTGTCACCATTAACAACCCCAGCCTCCTGCCGCAAACCGCGAAGAACTGGGACTTCACCCTCGACTATTATTTCGAGCCCGTCGGCAACGTTTCGCTCGGCTGGTTCAAGAAGACCATCAAGGATTATATCGTGACGGGCACCAATACCGGCATCGTCCCCACCGGACCTGACAACGGCTATAATGGTGAATACGCCGGCTTCATGCGCCTAACCTCCTCCAACAACGGCACGGCCACCGTAGATGGATGGGAGTTCAGCTACCGCCAGCAGTTCACTTTTCTTCCGGGACTTTTCAAGGGTCTGAGCGGGGCCGCCAACTATACGGTCATCGACACGAAGGGGAACTTTGGCACTACGGCCGAGCGCAAGACGGGGCAGGTCCCCGGCTTCATCCCCAAGGCAGGCAATGTCAGTCTCAGCTGGCGCTACCAGAGCTTCAGCACCCGGATCCTTTATAACTATACCGGCAACTACATCTCCAGTTACAACAGCACGAGTCCAGGGGCGAGCCTCTATCGGTATTCTTTCAAGACCACCAACCTGGGTCTGGCCTATCAATTGCGTCCGGCGGTCTCACTCACCGGCGACGTGGCAAATATCTTTAACGCACCCCAGCGGCTCTATCAGGGCGTCCCGGGGCGCGCTCAGGATATCATGTACAACTACGTCACCGTCACACTCGGAGTCAGCGGCCGGTTTTAAGCCGCGGCGACCCCTCTCACCGATTTCCAAAAAAATCTTCAGCACAAACCTCCCTCCCACGATGAACCGTCGTTCTTTCCTCGCCAACTCCTTGGTCGCAGCCGCCGCGCCCCTCGTTGCACCCAGTTTGCTGCCCTCCGCCCAAGGCGCCGCGCCGGCCGGGCCTGCCCCTGCGGCCACCAATACGCAGATCGCCGCCCACCGCCAGGTCGGCCTCGCCCTCCTCAAACCTTCCGCGAAAGACCTCGAACATGGCCTCGAGCTGCATGCTAACTCCGTGGTGCTCGACGTCTACGGCTTCGGCCCAGCCGCGGCAGTCGATAACGCCGTCCTGGCGAAGATCATGAACTCCGGCGCAGCTGAGCAGGAAATCGCCGATGCCCGCGAAGACATGGGCATGACCCGAATGGTCACCGACGCCGCCGAGCGGGCTGAATACGAGGGCGCTTGGCAGGCCGCTGGCGTCACGGCGATCATCCGCAACGCCGGCGAGGAGGGGAATGATCCGATGCGGCTCATGAAAAGACTCGCCCGTTGGGTCTACGTCACTGACCGCCTGCGCGAACGGTTTCCTAAAGCGGTGCGCGCGGACGAGATTGTCGCGGCCAAGAAAGCGGGCCACCACGCCATCACGATGACGACCAATGGCGTTCCCCTCGTCGGACATTGGAACAACACCGTCGACGAAATGCGTCATATCCGCGTCTTTGCCGAGCTGGGCGTGCGCATGATGCACCTCACGTACAACCGACGGAACCCGATCGGCGACGGCTGCGGTGAGCCGATCGATGCCGGACTGAGCGACTTCGGCCAAATGGTCGTGGCCGAGCTCAACCGCCAGGGGGTAATCGCCGACTGCGCTCACAGCAGCCAGAAGACCGGCTTCGACGCTGCGAAAATCACGAAGAAGCCCATGGTCGCCAGCCACAGTTCTGCGGCCGCCCTCAACCCACACATCCGCGCGAAGAAGGACGAGGTCATCAAAGCCATCGCCGACACCGATGGCCTCATCGGCGTCTGCTGCATTGGCCACTTCCTCGGCGGTAACAAAGACCTCGTCGCCTTCCTTGATCACATCGACTATTTAGTGAAGCGGTTCGGCGCCAATCACGTCGGCATTGGCACGGACACAGGCTACACATCCCGCGTGAAACCCAACGACGTCAAACTACCGGCACGTAACAACCCAACGCGAGTCCGCTGGGAGGCCCTCTGGCCACCGGGTGCCCTCAGCCCGGACCGTGACACTTCGCTGGCCTGGACCAACTGGCCGCTGTTTACCGTCGGCATGGTCCAGCGAGGACACAGCGATCAAACGATCCAGAAAATTATCGGCGGCAACATGCTTCGCGTGCTCAAGGCCAACGAATCCTGACCGACCAAAGGCTCGACGTTCGCGCCCGCTTTCGGGCATGGCCGGCCGCTCGTCGCGCTTCCTCAGAGAAGGCTTTGGGGTTTGGGGTCGCGGCGGTTGAAGCTGGGTAAACGTTCTTCGGCGCAATTGATTCCGGGGTTCGGCAAGGGAACAAAAAAAGGCTCAGGTTTTAATGTCCAATGTCAGCCGCCGGAATGTGCCGACTAAAACCTGAACCCTGCTAGGGGTCCACGGCCGCACGCAGCAGACCAGTCGCGATGCCCAAGGTCGGGAGCCAAGCCGAAGTTAAAAGCCCCTCCCGGATCCGATCCCCCTGAAAATCCAGCTTCCGATCAGCCCCCGCCCAAAAACCGGGTTTTGGCCGTGACCGAAAGAAACCACCCGCAGGTCTCGCAGGTATGTTTTTTCAGTCTTTTCGCCGACTTCCGCTCTTCCTGACTTCCCATGTAGGCCGGCGGCGGTAATCATTATTGCGCCCGACGGAAAACCCCGACCGATGTCCCCTCCTGAAGAACTCCAATGGTTTGCCGAGCATGTGCAACCGCACGAACCGGCCGTCCGAGCCTATTTGACGTCGCGCTTCCCGTCGCTGCGGGATCAGGACGACGTCGTGCAGGAGTCTTTCTCACGCATGTTGCGGGCGCAGACCAAAGGCGATGGGATCAGACACGCGCGGGCGTTTTTCTTTTCGACCGCGCACAATGTCGCCGTGGATCTGTTCCGCCGCCGGGCCAGAAATGAGCATGTCGAAATGACCGAATTGCACGAACTGCCTACGCTGGAAGAGGCCCCCGGGGTCGGCGATCTCTTGGATGAACGCCAACGGCACGAGACGTTGGCGGAAGCCCTCGCCAGTCTCCCGGAGCGCTGCCGTGAAGTGGTGCAACTGCGGTTTCAGGAAAACCTCAGCTACAAGGAGATTGCCGAGCGCCTTGGCGTCACGACCGACACTGTAAAGGTGCAACTGGGCCGCGGCGTTCGGCGCTGCGCCAAATTCTTCGCCTCGCGCGATCTGCTGCAGAACGGAAAAACCATGAAAAAGGCCGCGTCATGAACGCCCAGGAAAGCGATCCGTTCGACGACCATGATCCCATCGAGGAGGCGGCGGTGGCCTGGCTCATCGAACGCGACGAAGGCTTTGCCTCTGGACGCGCGAAGGAATTCGAGCGCTGGCGGACGGCGAGCCCGCGACATGCAGACGCCGTTGAGCGATTGGAGGAGACCTGGAGCATCCTTGAAGCAATGCCACCGGTTGCCGCCCGCGCCACTCATCAGAGCCATCAACCCGCCGGAAAGACGATGTGGTCCCGAGCCTCGGTCGTCTGGTCGCTCGCGGCGGCCGCGGCGCTCATGCTCGGGTTTATCTGGTGGCGTAACGATCTCCGAAATCCGAATGCGGGCTATGCGACCGCGGCGGGCATGATGCGGAAGATCGACTTGCCGGATGGCTCCACCGTGACACTAAACGCCAACAGCAACGCAAAGGTGCAGTATTCTTCCGCCGCGCGCCGCGTGCTGCTGGATGCGGGCGAAGCGCATTTCGAGGTGGCGCACGATGAGGCGCGCCCGTTTATGGTGACCGCCGGTGGAGTCACGGTCCGGGCCGTGGGCACCGCGTTTAACGTCCGCATGGCCGCGGCGTCGATCGAAGTGGTGGTGACCTCCGGAAAGGTGCGGTTGTCCACCCCCGAGCAGTGGACCGGAGCAAAACCGGAGGCGCCGGCCGCAGCGCCGCTCTTGGAAAAAGGCGACCGTGCGTTCGTGCCGCGCGGTGCGGCCGAAGTGATTCCAATCATCACGCGTTTGGAGCCCGCGCAATTACAGGAGGCGATCGCCTGGCAGGAGCAGATGCTGGTCTTTTCCGAGACGCCCCTGCGAAAGGTCATTGCGCAATTCAACCGGCAAAACCGCACCCAACTGCATCTGGGCGACGCCGACTTGGGCGACCGGCGGGTGGGTGGCACGTTTGCCGCCGGAAACGTCGAGGCGTTTGTCAGCCTGCTGGAGCGCGGCGGCGATCTGAAGGCCGAGCGCCGCGGTGATCGCGAGATCGTGCTGCGCAAGGCGCAATAGGCCGGAAACTCTACAGCGCGCCTACGCCGCCCCACCGCAGTCCCACCGATGGATGAGGAACCCCCACGAACTACCCGTAGAGGCGCAGCCGCCACCAAAGGCCAAAGCAGGGCTACCCACGGAACACTTGGAATCTGGCCTTCCGACTGTTCCGTGGGTGCCGTGGGCCCGATGATCGGAGAATGGAATCAAGCCACTCCGCGAGGGCGGTTGCCCTCTCGCGGCGCCTTTAATCCTTGGGAACGCTCCGATTCGTGAAGATGTTTGTTACCCATTTTTTTGAATACGGCGTCTCAGGAGTGAAGCACCTCCTGCGCATGGCACAAAAAATCTACCCCGCCTCTCCGGTTTTCGCAGCCGCATTTTGCTGCGCGATCGGCGTGTCGGCGACCTCCGGTGCCACGGCGGCCACGAAGAGTTACAATGTGCCGGGTGGTGATGCCGCCGCGACGCTGACGCAGTTTGCCCGTAACTCCGGCTGCCAGATTGTCTACTTGGTTGAAAATGTCCGAGACGAGAAGACGCAGCCGGTCCGCGGCGAGTATGCGGCGCTCGATGCCCTCCGCGTGATGCTCTCCGGCACGGCTCTGTTCGCCGTCCAGGACGAGTCCACGGGTGCCCTTGTCGTCAGTCGAAAACGGACCGCACCTGCGCAGAAGGAGCAGGAAGAGTCGGAGCGATCACGCGGCCCGCCGGTGGCTAACCCACCCGCCCCGCCGCCCGACACACCCAAAACCAATCAACCTAAACACAACGAATCTCCTCCTGTGAAAACACGTACTCTTCTCACTTTTCTTACCGGCTTGCTCGCCGTAGCCACTGCGGTCGATGCCCAAACTAGCTCAACCATCGAAGGCCGAGTCCTGAATTCGGTCACCGGGTCCTACCTTAGCAACGCTCGCATCACCATCCTTGGCTCCACCCTAGTGACCACGACCGACGTGAATGGCGCTTACCGGCTGCCGGGTGCGCCCGCCGGTGAAGTGCGGATTCGGGCGGCGTATGTCGGACTGGAAGCGAAAATCGAGGTTGCAATTGTAAGACCGGGGGAAACCACCACGCGTGATTTCGAACTCGCCAGAGCGGGAGATCCCGTAGTCATGAGCGAGATGACGGTCATCGAGAGTCGCGAGATGAACGCGCAGACGCTCGCCCTGAATGAGCAGCGCAACGCTGCAAACATCAAGAACGTCGTGGCCCTCGATGAGTACAATTACAACGGTCAGGGCAACGTGGGGGATTTGCTAAAGTTCATCCCGGGCATGTCGATCGTCTATTCTGGCAACGTGGCCTCCAGTATCGCCGTCAGGGGAATGCCGGCGTACACGACAGAATTGTTGATGGATGGCGCTCCATTGGTATCATCCGGCCTGACTGGCCCTGGCAGGGTAGCGAGGGCCGCTGCACTCCCCATGTCCAATGTCTCGCGGGTCGAGGTGAACAAGGTGCCTACGCCCGACCTACCGGCCAGCGGTATGGGCAGCAGCATCAATATCATCACCAAGAGCGGGTTTGAAAGGACGCGGCCACTCTTTACCTACACGGTGTATAGTTTGCTTCGGACCGATCTTCCGTTGACCCTGCAGGAGGTCGATGTGGGAACTCCCTCGTCGCACGTTTCTACCATCAGGCGGATTATGCCGTCATTTGATGTGGCTTACATGCACCCCATCGGCAAAAAGCTGGCAATCTCGCTCTCCGCGGCGAACATTCTGAATTATAGTGACAACACCGTAGCTTACCCACGATGGGACGAGAACCTCCTGATTCAAACCTCGAATGGGGTGCGGACTTCCCCCGGGGTGCAAGCAACAAGGGACGGACGGGTGGGCGTGGAATGGAAGCCGGACGACAGGAATGAATTCAGCGCCAGCCTATCATATCGCAGGAGGGGCAGCGCGGATGGGGTGTCCACGCTCAACACCAACTATGGTGCCGGGGCCACGGGTGATCGAACCTCCACCCAGGGCGCCAGCACTGGGGTGGGTTCGCTTTCGCAAACTTTCGGCTGGAACCAATTTAATATAGAAACTAAGCATGGGGTATTTAAGTACAGTCATCGCGGCGATCTATGGAAGATAGCCGGCCAACTGAGCAACTCTCGCTCAAGAACCAGTTTCGGAAGTGAAGGTTTTCCGTATTTCTCTGGTTTGGGCGCCTCAATTTCAGATCTCATTATCAAAGGCTCTGGTATCGGATACGGTAATGAAATATACGATCTTGTTCCTTCCGCCTTTACGACCACAGACCGGGCCGGAAAACTTGTAGATGGCAACAATGGCAACATTTACACCATCACCAGTGCATCCACAGCAAGCCAACAGACCGAGGTATCGAGAAGCGAGGCCAGAGTTGGCCTCGAGCGCAGTTTCTCCGCGAGAGTTCCACTCTCTATAAAATTTGGGGCTTCAATTTTGGTCGATGAGTTTGACGGTGCTAGAAACGATAGGACGTTCGCCTTCCGGCCCACGGGGACAGCAGCCGATCGATTGGCCGGCAACAATGCTCTAGTGGATACTGCTCTTCATCTGGACCAAGGGATACTGAACGGCGGCAGACCCGTGCTGTGGGTCAGCCCGCTCAAGGTCTATGATCTTTTCATGACCTCGCCGGGCTATTTCGTGCTCAATGACCTGACGACGTACCGGACTAGGGTGAACAATTCCAAGGAACTGACAGAAACAATTACCGCCGGATATTTTCGGGGCGATGTGAAGTTGCTGGGAAACCGGCTATTCCTGGTCGGCGGCGTGCGGTTCGAAAAGACGGCAGACGATGGCATGGGGCCGCTGAATGATCCCAACGCGAAATACGTACGGGACGGGTCCGGCAAGCTGGTCCTAGACGGGACGGGCAAACCCGTGCCGATTACCACAAATCCATTGCAGGCGGAAAAGCTGGTCCTCAGGGAGCGGGAAGCTCGGACAGAGCGCAGCTACGATGGCCTCTTCCCGAGCCTGAATGCCACGTACGAGATCTCTGAGCGGCTGCTGGCGCGATTCGGTTTTGCCAGCACCATCGGTCGGCCCGACCTGGGATTGGTCATTCCTGGCATTACGATCTCCGATGCAGGCGCCACGTCGCAAGGGACCGTCACGGTGGTCAACACCGGGTTGAAGCCATGGACGGCCAACAACTACGATCTTTCACTGGAATCGTATTTCCTCAAGGGAGGCTTCGGCACCGTTTCCGTGTTCCAGAAAGACATTAAGGACTTTTTCACCGTGGTCCGCACGGCAGCCACTCAGGAGCTGCTGTCCCTTTACGGGGTGCCGTCCGGCGAATCGTATCTGAACTATGACATCGTGACCCGGGGCAATGGCGGAGATGCGAGAGTCAAGGGATTCGAATTCTCCTACAAGCAGGACCTCGCCTTCCTTCACTCCTGGGCAAGCGGAGTGCAGGTGTTTTTCAACTACACGAAGAACTCGTTGAGCGGATCTACCACCTCTGACTTCGCCCAATTCAACCCGAAGATGATGAGCTGGGGGGTAAGCCTTGTCCGGCCGCGGTACATCCTGAAATTTACTATGGCCCAGCAGGGCGAGACACGGCGCACGGCTACGGCAGATGTCGGGAGATCCACCTATCAGGGTGCTATTGACCGCGACACCATCTCCGGCGAGTATCAGGTTACAAAAAAGCTATCTATCTATGGGCAGATCAGCGATCTGCTCGCCGGCGGGTATAAGGATAGGGTCCTGATCTACGATCGGAGCAAGAACACGCCCAGCCATGCCAGGTTGGACCGGATGATTGATTCTGGCATATCGCTGACCGTGGGGATCAAGGGAGAGTTCTGAAGATAGGGCAGTCGCTTGTGGGTAAAATCGTGTCTGTCACAGGGCGCCTCTTTACAAACCCCTCCCGGACTCGCCCCCCTTGAAAATCCAGTCCCCTTTCAGTAACGCTCGCAGAAACTAAGTTATCGCAGCCCAAGTCGCTACCCCATCCTGATCCAGTATCGACTCAATAACCGCATGCATAAATTTCTTTGGATCCTCTTACTTCCGGTCTGCATCATGGCGCAGACTCCCGTGTATTTCCGTGGCGAACCGCTGCGAATCGGCAATCAAGTTCAACTGCTGGTGGACGACTACGTCATCGAGGACCGATGGAAACTCACCAGAAAGTTGGGCAATGTTATCAAGCACGCTCGAAATCCAGTCGTGGTACAGGACAAGCCTTGGGAGGGAGCCGTCGGCTTCCCATGCGTCGTTTATGACGATCAGTTACGCAAGTTCCGCATGTACTACGACAATTTTTACCTGACCAACTACTTCTCTCGTCAGGGGCCGTCGTATACCATCGGCTATGCAGAAAGCGACGATGGCTTCAACTGGACCAAGCCGGCACTGGAAGGATTTCCCTCCGGAGGATACGAGCGCACTAACATCATCAACACGGGGCCGGGCGGCAAGCGCGCCAATGCAGGGCAGGTTTTTATAAATCCAGACCAGTCGGACCCCACGCGCCGCTTTGTGATGCTGTTCTTGGGCAGCGGCGTGCGCCTAGCCTACTCGGCCGACGGATTGCGCTGGGATATACTTAAGGAGCCCCTGCTCTCTTACCACAGCGACTTTCCCAACCATCTGGTCCGCGTGCCAGAGTTGAATCTCTGGCATCTGTACGTGCGCCCGTCGATTCGCCCAAACGGCGTCAACGAGTTGCCCGAAGGACGCCGTCACACTGCACGGCGTCTGGCGCTGAGCACCAGTCCCGACCTCAGCACATGGAGCGCTCCACGAACCATCCTCTACCCGGATGAGCGCGACGAACCGGACTACGATAGTGCGCTGGTATTTCGCCGTCACGGCGTCTTCTTTGCCCTGTACACCCAGATGACACAGGAGAAAGGTTCTAGCGAGACTCAGGTCTACCTCGCCACTAGCCGGGACGGCATCCACTGGGAACGCACTTGGGACCGGCAACCGTTCATTCCGCGCGGGGCGCCGGGGAGTTTTGACGGGGGACAGGTGGCGATGGGCACGGCGACGCCGGTCGAGATTGGAGATGAGTCACTGCTTTACTACTATGCGTCGCCCGCGGGCCAGCAGGAATTGTACAAGGAGACCTCGGTGGGCGTAGCTCGCATGCGGCGGGATCGCTTCGTTGGGCAATGGGCGGGCGAACAGACGGGTTACCTGCTGACGCGGCAGTTCATCCTGGAAGGCAGCAAGCTGGTTTTGAATGTGAGCTCACAGCCGGCGCCATATCAAAAGGAGACGGACGGGATCCGCGTCGCCATCATTGAAGCGCCAGACTACCAAACGAAAGAGACAATGACGGAAAAAGCCGTCCCGGGCTTTACGCTGGAAGACTGCGACCGAATAAAGACAGACAACACAGCGCACACTGTGACCTGGAAGGGTAAATCCGATTTGAGCGCGCTGAAGGGCAAGGCCGTCTACTTAAGATTTTATATGAAGAAGGCCGGTTTATACTCGTTTCAGATCGGGCTATAAAAACCATTTTCGTCGGGCTGAGATCGCTAGTTTAACCGACTTTCAACACTCATTTCCCCAAATAAGACCGTGCGGCTGTTGGATCGCCGTCGAAAGATGACCATGATTTCCATCAAGATTTTAATGAACAAATTATCTCTTTGCCTGCTAGGGCTGGGGCTCTGCTCAGAATTTTCTGCGTACGCAGCCGATGGCGTGATGGAAATCGGCAAGCGCAAACAGCTGTTCATAGACCACAAGTTTATCGAGTCCGCTGAAGGCATCACCTTGACTATGCAGCCGCCCATGCAGCCGCGTGAGAAGCTTCTAGCTATGGACGCGCCGTGGGAGCGGGACGCTCACCTCGGTAGCTACTCCACTGTGGTACAAGAAGGTGAAAAGATCCGACTGTGGTATGATGTCAGGGCGGGCACCCCCGAGCCGGGCCAGAACCCGCCCTTTATGGGCTTAGCGTACGCTGAATCCACTGATGGCATTCACTTTCAGAAAAAGCCGCTTGGCTTGGTGGAACGTAACGGGACCAAGGAAAACAATCTGGTGCTGCCCCCTCGGCCGGATTGGCTCTCGATCGGCGGTGGCTCCGTCTGGCGCGACGACAATCCTAACGCTGCGCCGGACGCGCGTTACAAGAGTTGGAGCAAGATGTACCACAAGCCGGGGAGCCCGATCCGCGGGCCGCATCGCCTATGGAAGTCGCCTGATGGTTTGCATTGGACACACGAGGAGCGCGCCGTAACGGGACTCCGCGCGTCGGACACGCAGCCGTCGTGGTTCTGGGATCCGCGTGTCCTTCGTTACGTGGGATACTCGCGGGAGTGGTTGCGTGAGAAGAAGGGCTTTGGGGTGCGTCTGGCTAGCTACAACGAGTCTGACGATATGCTGAATTGGACCGCTATGCACTTCTCCTTGGAACCTGATGAACGAGACGCCGCTGCAGCCCCGGCTATGGTCCTGGATCCCACAAAATTAACGGTGCGCGGCGAGGACGTGATGCCGTTGCGCGAATTGAGAACCGCTGGGGTGGTGGGCGAGGACCAGGTACTGACGCCGGCGGCGCCGCTCGATTTTTATGGGCCCGGCGTGTTTCCCTATGAAGGCATCTACCTCGCCTTAATCCCCGTGTTTCATCACTGGCGTGGATCGGGAGTGGATACGTTTCCCAGCACCGGCGACATTCAACTTGCGGTAAGCCGTGATGCGCGTCACTTCACGCGGCCAGGTCCGCGGCGGGCGTTTTTAACGACCGGAATGGATGGTGCTTGGGATTCTAAATGGCTCTACCCAACGCTGCGGCCAGTGCGCATGGGCGATGAGTTGTGGATCTACTACACAGGGACTAATTGTGACCACGCGGGGCGCTTGGACGCAAAGGCAGCACGAAAAGAAACCTCGCTATCGCGCGCCGTGCTGCGGCTGGACGGTTTCGTCGCGGCGGAAGCTGATTACGAGGGTGGCGTGCTGATTACTCCCCCGTTTGTCTTCGCCGGGTCGCGGCTGGAACTGAACCTGAACACCGGTGCGGGCGGCGTGGCGAAGGTAGAGTTGCTCCGCGAGTCGGGTGAACCCATCCGCGGCTTCACCTTGGCCGAAGCGGACGAAATAAACGGCAACAGTGTGCGGATGCTGGTCTCATGGAATGGCGGCAAATCTGATGTTTCGGCTCTCGCTGGACAGGGGGTGCGACTGCGCATCAAGATGCGTGCGGCCAAGTTATTTGCGTTTCAGTTTCAATAAGGGAAACCGATCGCAGCGAAAGAAATGAATAGGGTCATAAAAAAGCCTCCATGCAGGGATCTGGCCGGAATGGCGCTAAGTTAAGGGGATGTATCGTTGGATTTTTGGTAGCATTTAGTGCGAGAGACACACATGAGGTGGCGAGGACGAGTTATGAGTTCCTTGGTGCGGTCCATCACCCGCTGGGGTGACAGGCCGAAGGCCCGGGTCTGGAAGTAGCCGCGGCTGTGTTTCATGCCTGGCAGTTCGGCCCGCACGGCCTCGACCCAGTCGCCGCCCGGCACGCCGGCGCTAGAAGCTGCCGGGGCAGGGGCGCGCACGAGGCCGCAGAGGCCGGTGGCGAGCGTGGCTTTCAGGAAGGTGCGGCGGGCGGTGGGAGCGGGCATGAGGATCGTGGGCAGCAGCCGGGAGGGAATCAGGCCGGGATGCCGGGGTCCAACCGGAGAAGGCGCGCCGCATTGCCACCCACGATCTTCGCGAGGTTCGGCGCGGAGAGGAACGAGGCGCTGTATTTCTCGAGGTAGTCGCGGGACTGCCTGTAGGTGCAGAAGCGGTTTTGAAACGGCATGTCGGATCCCCAGAGCAAACGGTCGGGGCCGATCTGGCCGACCATGGCCTCTAGGACGGGACGGCATTCGGCATAGGGATATTCAAACACGTCGCCGAGGCGGAACGGGAAGCCCACTTCGAGCATCAGGCTCGTGTCCCGGAACGGGGCCCAGGCGCTCGCCGGCACGGACAGCCGTTCGCCGTTGAGAAATGCGCGCCACGGGTAGCCGTGCGTCACGCTGGCCCGAAGGGTGGGGTGGCGGTCCATCAACCGGCGCAATTCCCATACCTCGTCGATGAAACCTTGGCGCGGGTCCGCGGCCCCCGGTCGCGAACCGAGCGTGAAAAACACCGGCACATCCAGGGCCACCACCACCTCCCAGAACGGCCGCCACGCGGGATCGAGAAAACTCTGCGAGCTGGTCTGCTGGTAGGCGTAGGCGGGTATGATCTTCAGCGCGTGCAACCGGTGCTCCCGGATTGCGGCCACCGTCTGGGCGATTGCCCGGTCCGTTTGCCCGGGGATCAGCGCCTCGTCCACGGGAGCCATCGCGCGCAACCGGTCCGGAAAAGCCGCGACACACCGGGCGAGGTAAGCGACGTCCTTGGTCAGGGTGGCATCGGCCTGGATCAGGCCGACATCAACCCCGGCGTGGTCCATCTCGGCGACCATCGCGCCGGCGCTGAATTCAATCACGTTGGGCGGCAGCTGCTGTTTCGTGTAATCCTCGCCGTCGATCGTCCAGACCAGGCGGTTGCAGGTGCGGTCGACCCGGAAATGGCAGTCGCGCGCCAGCCGAAGAAGATCGCCGGGCGCGGGGTCGAGCAAACGGTGGGCATCGCCCGGTGCCCGGTCCCGGACGCGGAATGCCGGCTGGTGGTGCTGGGCATATTGGCGCTGCCAGTGCGCCAGATGTTCCGCTCCGGAAGCGTGTCCCGCCGGTGTATCCGGCGCGGTGAAGCAGTAAATGTGGCTGTCGATGACCATGACAGGAATGTTCGAGCGGGCCGCGGAAGACTTGTGTCACATAAGCGAAGCACATAAGCGAAGTCGCGCTTGACCGGATTAAAATTTAATACAGATGTATACGCGAGTAAACAAATTAATTGGCGCTCCCGAGACCTTTTTTACCCGCTGCTTCACTCGACGCTATTTCCGTTTAACTCCGAGCCGTTCAGCATGACCACCAGCGATATTCTTGCCATCGACAGCCACGCCCACTTCGGGCGTTACGTGCATACGGATCCGTTGATCTCAGAATTCTCCAGCGGCGAGGGTGCGCTGGTCACCCGACGGGCCAAGGCCTGCGGCATTCAATGGACCATCGCGTCGCCGCTGGCGGGGCTGCTGCCGCGCGGGCGGACGGTTGACGTGGCGCCGGCCAACGACGCGGCGTTCCGCGAGGTGCCGACGGTGCCCGGTTTGCTGCAGTATGTGATCGTGAATCCCCTGCAGCCGAAAACCTATAATCAGGCGAGGACGATGCTGAAGTCCCTGTGGTGTGTCGGCATCAAGATCCATCCTGAGGAGCACGCCTACCGAATCGCGGACCACGGCGAGGAGCTCTTCTCTTTTTTCGAGGAACTCGGTGCCCCGGTCATGACCCACAGTGGTTGCCCCAACAGCCTGCCGGAGGACTTTGTGCCTTTTGCCAATCGGCATCCCGGTGCGCGCGTGTTGCTGGCGCACCTGGGCAACGGCTCCGGGGCCAACGGCCGCGTCGACCTGCAGGTGCGGGCCGCGCAAGCCGCGAAGCATGGCAACCTCTGGGTGGACACCTCGAGCGCGCGCAGCATCCTACCCGGCCTGATCGAGTGGGGTGTCCGGGAACTCGGCGCAGAACGCGTGCTCTTCGGCAGCGACAGCCCGCTTTATGACGTGGCGATGCATCGTACGCGCATCGATACGGCGGAACTAACGGACGCGGCCAAGCGCCTCATCCTGCGCGAGAACGCCGTGAAGTTCTTCCACCTCGACCGCCTGCCTTCCGCCGGCTTCGCGACAGCCTAACCACCTTGCCCTTGCCCGCCACCCAACCCGGCTTCCCACCATCATGAGCTCCCCCAAAAAATCCGCCAAGATTACGCCGCTGACCCGCCAGACCCTGAAGGGCGTCTGGTCCGCCCTGATCGTCCCCTGGACCGATCGGGATGAACTCGATGCCCGCCGCTTCGCCCGGGAGGTGTCCAGCTACGGCGGCACCGGTGTGAGCGGGGTTTACACTGGCGGCACGACCGGCGAATTCTACGCGCAGGACGACGCTACTTTTGAGAAAATCACCGAGATCGCCTGCGCGGAGGCCCACCGGGCCGGCCTGCCCGTGCAGATTGGCGCCACGGCGCTCAGCACCCGCACGACCATCCGCCGCATCCGCGTGGCCAAGCGCGCCGGGGCCGATGCGTTGCAATTGGCTCTGCCGTTCTGGCTCGAGCTCAAGGACGACGAGGTAGAGCGCTACGTCGCCGAGGTCATCGCCGC